>JAGFJD010000373.1 GCA_024102975.1 Phaeodactylibacter sp.
CCGCCCCGGATTTTCTGGCAGATGCTCCTGGAGACATGTCGGCGATCACGCTACTAGACATTTTTCTGTACACAGAGTACGCCGAGAAGGCACAGAGCCACACAGAGACCTGATTATCAATGGAAAAAACTCCGTGTACTCTGTGTTGACCTCCGTGCCTCTCTGTGTCCAAAACCATTTTGTCCAGTGGTGTGGTGATCCACCTTATTTACCTTCCTAATTGTAAATTTCCCTTACAATTGGCACTACTTACCTATCCCACAATAGACGCACAAATATAATCCGGAATAATCCCCGTAGCGCTGATCAGCAGGCCCGCGTTGCGGGCGCTGGTATTGCCCGACAGCACCAGGGTGGTCTTCAGGCCGAATTTGTTGCCGCCGAGGATGTCGGTGTGCAGGGTGTCGCCCACCATCAGGATGTCGTCTTTGTCGTATTGACCGCTTCCTTCTTTGTTCAGGTGGTCGAAGGCGTACATGAACATCTGGGAATCCGGCTTGCCGAAGTGGATGAAGGACCGGTTGAGGATGCTCTCCACCAGTTGGGCGACGCTGCCGGTGGCCAGGGCCACGTCGTTCCTGGACACCGGGTAGAGCTTGTCGGAATTGGCGACGATGACGGGCATGGTCTTGCGGCGCAGAAGGTTGACCGTGGTGTTGATGTCGCGGTTCCAGTCGAACCCCTCGTCGTCGAGGAAGACGAAGGCGTCGATCTCGTCGGCCTTTTCCAGGTCTACCTCACTGGCGGGGACAGAGGTGTTGCCGGATTCGAGGATGTAACTGGCGGCGTTTTCCGTGCCGAGGTAAGCGATCCTGCCGTTTTTGACCTTGTGTTGCAGGTACTGCTTGGCCAGCATGCCGGAGGTGATGATCTCTTCCTGTTCGATGCCCTGCAGGCCCAGCCTCCGGAAAGCGGCATACTGCTCGTGCTGGCTGCGGGAGGCGTCGTTGGTAAGGATGCGCAGGGCGATGCCCCGCTCCCGGATGTAGTCGACGGTCTGCTGTACGCCTTCGATCAGCCCCCGGTGGTTCTTGAGCACGCCGTAGGAATCCAGGAAGACGGCTTTGAATTGTTCGAGGATGGGCAGGAATGGTTGTGTATCCATGTTACAGGTTGAGTGCTTTTAAAAGGACGCCGCCGTCAAACTCCCGCTCGATGGAAGGCAGGTGGATTTCGTAGGCTTCCTTCTGAAGCTTGGTGGCGAAAATTTCGTGGAAGAAGTAGCGCCCGTCCTTGATCACGTAGTTGAGCAGGAAGAAGCGGTACACTTCTTTCAGGAACAGGATTTCTTCCCGGTTGAACGGAAAAATCTCGTGGTAAGTACGAAGGAACAGGATAAACCGCTTTTCCATCAGCGGGCCGATGTTGTAGGTGAACACCGTCCGGTCGCCGATGTCGGACACCACCCGGCTGATGAAGTAAAAGTCCATCATGCGGGAACTCATGCGAAACCAGTCGTAGTCCCAGCGGGAGTAAAACCTGAAGGACGAGGTGAGGGAGAAATTGCCGATGTTCCAGTCGACGAAGACGGGGATTTTATCAAACCGGTTGGCGCCCAGCCTTTCCATATCCTCGAAGAAGAGCTGTGCCTGCTGCCGGATCAGCCCCTCATGCAGGCGGTATTCGTGGCGGCCCACTTCCGTGTCCATGATGGCCAGCAGGTGGCGGATGTCCACCTCCAGGGTTTTGGAGGAGGGCGGCACGGTGTGGCGGATGTTGTGGCAGGCTTTGTGAAACAGAGCGAACTGCCCGGCCAGGCGGACGATTTGTTCTTCGCTCAGCCGCCGGGGCGGCCGGTTCTTAATCCGGATCGGGCGGTAGAAGACGACCCAGGCGTCGATCACTTCGCTCTGATGGCGGTGGACGAAGAGGGTGTTGCCCTTCATCAGGGAGCGGGCCAGGAAGTGCTCGAAGGGGGCGGGCAGGTTGTTCGACAGGGCGTTGATAATGGTGTGGTCTTCCACAAAATGCTCGTACTTCCCGAAATAGGACAGCTTGGCGATAATGATGCTCTTGTTCTTCAACGCGATGCGGTACACGTGGTTGGTCGATACCTGCGCGCTGATATCGGCAATGCGGGCGATCTCCCGGCTGCTGTCGTACGCCATCCAGGCTTCCCGGACGATGGCGGTGAAGTCGATGAAGGGCATAGGGCGGATTGAATGAAGCCGCAAGATAGGGAAATCTGGCTGAACGTGAGGTTTGAGGTTAAGGCTGAGGCTGAGGGATGGCAGCAGCAATCCCGGCATCCTCTGGCAAGCATGCCTCAAGCCCGGCTTGCCTGAGACTCCCAGCCTTCAGGATTCTCAACCTTAACCTTAACCTTAACCTCAACCTTAACCTCAACCTCAACCTCAACCTCAACCGGCCTCAGTCCGCTGAATGGCAACACATTCAGGTCAAACCTCACTTTACCATAATATTATTTTCCTGGCTACTCTGGCGCGGGTCGTCAGCTCTTCGATAACAATCCAGTACATTCCGCTCCCAAGGCGCGATTAATCCAGCCATATTTCTCCATCAATTCCAATCCCTTTTCCATAAAGGCATCCCTGTCCACCGGCCGGTTGAACAGGCCTGCGTAAAGAATGCCCTTTTCCGGGATGCTCATGTGAAAGGCGTAGAAGCCGCCCTGGGTGCCGGTATGTTCGACGATCTGCACATTGCGGGGCGGAGCGGGCGGGCGGATAAACCAGCTGAAGCCCAGGAAGGGCGGCAGGCTGTCCGCCCAGTTTTCCGGCTGGTATACCTGCCGGGATTCGGCGATCGTGGACGCGGGCAGGAAGGCATGCCACCGGATGGCCAACTCGTACTTCGCCAGCTCTTCGGCGGAACTCCATACCCCGCCGTTGCCGGCAGCGGCGAAGGTGGGGTACTCGCCGTAGTCGTACTCCCGGTAGGTTTCCCCATCCTTCACGTAAGCGTGAGCGACGCCCGCCTGCGGGTGCGGCCCGTCGGTGATCGTGCTGCTTGTCATGCCGGCGGGCAGGAAGATTTCCTCCCGGATGTAATCCTGCCATTTCCTGCCCGAGGCCTGTTCGATGATGAGGGCCAGGCCGTTGAAGGCGGGGTTGGAATACTGGAATTTTTCGCCCGGCTCGAAGTTCAGCGTCCGGGCGCGTTTGATGGGTTCCCAGTTTTCCTTGTCTTTGGCCGTAAGGTAGAATACGCTATCCTCATCCACCCGGCGGAGGTCAGGCAGTCCGGAAGTGTGGGTGAGCAGGTGTTTGATCCGCACTTTCCCGGCGATCTCCGGGTTGTCGAAATCGGAGAAATACCGGCTCAGGCTGTCTTCCAGCGAAAGGGCGCCTTCGTCCCTCAGCTTGAGGATGCCATAGGCTACGAAGGTTTTGGTGATGGAGCCGGTGTTGAACAGGGTATTGGGCGTGACCTTTTCTCCGGTTTCCAGATTTGCCAGGCCGTAGCCTTTGGAGAAGAGGATGCTATCACCCTTCAGGACCAGGACGGCGCCGCCGGGTTCGCCCTGGGGCAGCGCGGATTGGAATAAGGCGTCCAGCTCCGAGGAAAAAGTAAGAGATGGAGGCGATTCCCGGCAGGCAAAGAGGCCGGCGGAGAGGAGCAGGCTGATTAGGGTATGTTTCATATTCCTTTGAAATTTCCTTTAGCGCAAGTTCAAGTGCAAGTATCAAGGCCAAAATCAGGGCGGTACCAGCGTTGAACTTGATCCTGGCTTTTGAACTTGAACTTTAAAAGAGATGTAAGGCAAGGCATGCAAAAATACGAAGAAGTTTTTTTCTTGCTCCTGCTTCCTTGCTACTTGGTGGCAGATCGGCAACAATATTGGCGGTTTACTTCAGTGCTTGTTTGGAGGTGGTCATTTGGGCTGCAAAAACCCGCTTTTGGAACCTCGCTTCAGCTGTTTTTTGGCCCGTAGCTCGGCTATGTGCCAAAAAATGAGCTTCGCGAGAACCCAAAATCAGCC
>JAGFJD010000476.1 GCA_024102975.1 Phaeodactylibacter sp.
CCCCTTCACCAGCAGGTCGACAACCTCTCCGCCTTCGCCCGCCTTTACGGCTACCTCCGCTTTTTCCATCCCAGCGACGAGATGCAGGCAGTGGATAACGAAAAACTGCTGCTGTACGGCATCGGGCAGGTGCGCCACTGCCCGGAACGGGCGGAGCTGGAGGAGGCCCTGCGCCGGGTTTTCCGGCCCCTGGCGCCTGCAGTTGCAATTGGTGCAGAAACGGCTACCTCTGCAGCCGCCGGATGGCAACCGGGCAGTGTGGAGGTTTACTTCGTCCATCGGGGCGTCGGCCTGTCTTCGCGCAGCCGCTACGAGTCGGTGCGCATCGGGCGGGAAGGCTTCAAGCGGCCGCCCACCTTTCCTGTCGGCACCCCCGAAAAACGTGTTTTAGCGAAAGATATCGGGATGGGCATCCGCTGCCATATCCCAATCGTGCTTTACCTGCCCCCGGCGGCGCCTGGTTCTTTCCCGCCGCAGTTCGAAGCCCTGCAGGCCGCAGTGTCCGCCATCGAACCGGAACAAAACCGGGCAGAGCGGGCCGACACCCGACTGGCAGCAGTGATCTATACCTGGAACATCCTCCGTCACTTCTACCCTTACCAGGACGCAGTGGAGGCGATCTGGGGCGCTGTGCTGCGGGAATCCCTCACGGAAGCCATTACTACCGAAGGCGGCACCCTGAGCGGCATGGAAATCCTGGCGCGCCTGCTGGAAAAAATACAGGATGGCCATGCCGGGCTGAACCACCCGGCCAATCCGGATACCCTCTATCCTTATTTCCTGACGGCACTGGTGGAGGACAAGATCGTGGCCACCTATTCCCGGGCAACAGAAATCAAACCGGGCGACATCATCCTGGAAGTGGACGGCCAGGGCACCCGGCAGCAGCTGGACAGCGCAATGGCCCTCATCTCCGGCAGCCCGCAGTGGAAGCGGGCGAAGGCGCTTCAGTGGTGGTCCTTGTGGGGCAAGGGTAGCGAGCCGTTTTGCCAGATGAAGATACAGCGCGGCGACGAGGAGTTGCTTGTCGAAACCAAAAGGGTATGGCATTGGGCGCTGAAAATCCTGAAGGAAATATGCCGCGAAGCTTTTTATGAAATAGAAGAAGGCTACTACTACTGCAACCTGGAGCGGTTGTCAAAGGAGCAATTCGAAGGCAACCTCAAGGAGCTGGCCCGCGCCAAAGGAGTCGTTTTCGACCTGAGAGGGTATCCGAAAATCCACAAACAGTTCCTCTGCCACCTCATCGATGAGCCGGTAAAATCGGCTTATTTCAAAACCCCCATCGTGTATTATCCGGACCGGGAAGAACCCATCGCCTACGAAACCACCCGTTGGAACCTCCAGCCGGAAAAGCCCAGGATCAGAGGGAAAAAGGCCTTCCTCACCGACGGCAGCGCCATGAGTTATGCCGAAAGCCTGCTGGCCATCGTGAAACACTACGGATTGGGGACCATCATCGGCACGCCAACGGCCGGCACCAACGGCAATGTCAACGGCTTCCGCGCACCTGGCGGTTACGGCATTTCCTTCACCGGCATGCTGGTGCTGCAGCACGACGGCTCGCCCCACCACCTCATTGGCATCAAACCGGACATTTATATGGAACCTACCATTGAGGGCATCCGGCAAGGCAGGGATGAGCTGCTGGAAAAGGCAATTGCGGTGGTTAAAGAGGAATGAAACCTGATATGGCCGCAAAGTGTTCGTGTTTATAAGTTCCTGGGTTGAATTGGAGAAATACGTGGAAATACGTGGAAATACGTGGAAATACGTGGAAATACGTGGAAATACATGGAAATACATGGAAATACATGGAAATACATGGAAATACGTGGAAATACGTGGAAATGCATGGAAATGTTTTGGAACCTGCCGCCCGGCATGGGCTGGCAAGGTATTTCCATATCTCTACGTATTTCTGCCCGGGTAATTGTTCCTATAATTTCTTATCTTTGAAAGCAGCCGTAATTTAATAACCACGATCAGGCCTATGTATAGCGTACCCAAGGATAAACTGTATTTAATCTATCCCGAAACCGACGGAGAACCCATGGCAGAGAACACCCTCCAATTCGAATGGATCGTGCTGATCAAGCTGGGCCTGGAGGCCTGCTTCGCCGGCCGGTATGACGTATTCGTCGCCGGCGACCTGTTCTGGTATCCGGTGGAAGGCCGGCCCGACCTCCGGCAGGCCCCCGATGTGCTGGCGGCTATCGGCCGGCCTAAAGGCCACCGCGGCTCCTACATGCAGTGGCTGGAAGATAATATCCCGCCCCAGGTCGTATTCGAAATCCTGTCTCCCGGCAACCGCGCCGGTGAAATGGCAAAGAAATTCAGGTTTTATGAAAAATACGGCGTCGAGGAATATTACATCTACGACCCGGAGAAAAATTTTTTGGAGGGCTATCTCCGCGAAGGAGAAGGACTCGTAGCCATTCCCGAAATCCGCCAGTGGATCAGCCCGCTGCTGGGCATCCGTTTCGAATGGACGCTGGAAACCCTGACGTTGTACCGGCCGGACGGCGAGCGGTTCCTGTCTTACCTGGAACTGCTGGCGTTCAACCGGGAGGCCATCCTGAAGCTCAATAAGCAACGGGAGTTGCTGTATGAAGAGATGAAAAAAACGCAAAAAGCCCAGGCGGAAGCGCTGAAGGAAAAGCAAAGGGCTGAAGAGGAGAAACGAAAAGCCGAAGAAGAGAAACGAAAAGCCGAAGAGGAGAAACGAAAAGCCGAAGAAGAGAAACGAAGAGCCGAAGAAGAGAGGCAAAGGGCTGATACCGCCGAACAACGCGCTCGCCAACTGGCAGAAAAGCTGCGCCAAATGGGCATTGACCCGGATGCGCCATAGGGCTGCCTGCCTGAAACGGAACAACCCCGCAGGCCAAACCGACAATTGGCCTGTTACGCCGTCCCATTCGCAGATTGATTACCTTTGGCTGAAAACATGACCGTTTATTCTTTTCGCAATAAAACAGCCGTGGTCACCGGCGCCGGCACGGGCATCGGCTACGAAATCGCCCGGCAACTCGCCTTGTCTGGCGCCTCTGTTCTACTCAACGATATTGACGAGAAACTGGCGGCCGAAGCGGCCGAAAGTATCCGCCAGCAGGGCGGGAACTGCCTGCCTTTGCCCGGCGATTCCAGCAGCCTCGGCGTCATTGGCCAGATGGTCAAAACCGCAGTCCGCGAATTCGGCCACCTGGATTTTGCCGTCGCCAACGCCGGCATCACCACCTTCGGCAGCTTCCTGGATTATACACCGGAGCAGTTTCATCGGCTCGTTTCCGTCAACCTGCAGGGTTCTTTTTTCCTGGCGCAGGCCGCCGCCCGGCAGATGACAAAGCAGGGAACCGGGGGCCGCATCCTCTTTATGTCCTCCGTCACCGGCCATCAGGCGCATCCCAACCTGGCTGCCTACGGCATGACCAAAGCCGCCCTGGAAATGCTGGCCAGAAGCCTGGGGGTAGAACTGGCGCCCCACCGCATCACAGTCAACGCCATCGCCCCCGGTGCAACGTTGACGGAAAGGACGGTGCAGTTGGAACCGGACTACAAAGCAACCTGGGACCGCCTGACGCCCACCGGCACTGTTTCCATGCCCGGCGATATTGCTCACGCCGCCCTGTTCCTGTTGTCGGACAATGCCCGTCAGGTCACCGGCCAGAGCCTGGTCGTAGACGGCGGGTGGTCGGCCGTCAGCCCCGCCCCTGCCCCGGACGTACCAGATTCATCTGGTGCGTAAACTATAGCAAGTACGCAGCTCTTGGACAAGGCCTTCTGCCCTTGATGCGTTCCTTATGACACGCAGGGCAGGAGCACTGCGCCCTGGACCGTGGACGACGATACGTCGTAGCGAGCAAGGGGGCAAAGGGTAACCGGGAGTTGTGCAAAAAGTATGTGAAGACAGGATTTACCCCGTGAAATAGCCAGGAAGAAGCACCGGTTATTTCACAGGGTTAATCCTGTTAATCCTGTTAATCCTGTCTATTTTTAGCCTTATTGCACAACCCCGTAAATCAACATACTCATATCACGCAAGTCTGCATGCCTTCGCTCTGCTACGGCAGCCGGAGAGAGACTTGTAAATTATTCCGCATCGACGTTCAGCCTTGCGATCAGGCCCTCCTTCGCCGGCCACAGTGGGTTCCTCTGGGCTTCGGCGGGTAAAATGATCGCGGCACGGGATCAAAACTCCTCCGCCCCAAACTCGCTCCTGATGAACTTTATCTTCTTCGAAGCCTGGTTGAGCTGGTAGGCCAGACTCAGCTGCAGGATATCTGCCTCGATGATATAAGTCGTCCTGAGGAAAAAATCGTCGCTCCAGGCCGACTTGAACGATTCGTTGGATTGCAGCAGGCCCATGTCGATGTTGAGCCACTGGAAGGCCAGCGCCAGCTTTTTGTCCAGGAAATGTTTCCGGAAAACCAGGTTGGGGGTAAAGAAACGCGAATCTTTGCCCTGGGCCGTTATTTTTCCCGAAAGGTAATTGAAATTCAGCTGCAGCTCCATGCCGGGAGAGAAGGCGAACTTGCTGTTGAAATCAATCGAATACACCGTATTGCCCCGGTTGATCTTTTCGCCGAACAGCCTGCCCCTGATCCGGTAGTTGTAAACGTTGCCGCCGAGGTAGCACTGCCACCACCGGGCAGGGTAGAGGGTAGCGCCGGCCTCCAGGCCGTAGGCGGCCGCGTTTCCGGCGTTGGTGTAAATCCGGTTCAGGATGGTGTCGTTAAAAATGGTATTGGAGCGGTTGACGACGTCAGAGACATTTTGAAAATAGGCAGTTATGAAAGCGGAATGATCTCCCCATTCCTTCACCAGGCCGGCTTCCGCCAAATCGATATATTCAGGCAGCAGTTCCGCGTCGCCCTGTTCCAGCACTTCCGAGTGTTCCCTTTCGGGGAAGGGCGTCACCTTGACCGTGGTCGACCGCTGGATGCGGCGGCTGTAAGCGGCTTTTGCCGACAGGCCGTTGCCCAGATCGTACAGCAGGTTGGCGGAAGGAAAAAGATTAAGCCGGCTCAATTTATACAACGTGTCCGGCCTGGCGATCTCTACCGTGCGGCTGAACGTTTCCGCCCTCAGCCCGGCGACGAATTCCAGCCGGCCCCACTCGCCGGAAACTTGGGTATACCAGGAGTGGATGCGCCGGCGAAGCTCCATGCTGTTGGTAAACAAAGGGTTGACTTCCCACGAACTCTTCTCGAAGTTCCGGTCCAGGTAGTTGAAATCCCCGGGATGCTTCAGGAAGCGGTACTGGTAGCCGCTTTCCCAGCCAAGCGCGCCCAGTTTGCGGGAGTAATCGAGCTGGAGACGCAGGCCGTCCAGCGGATTGTCGTTGTCCATCAACTGGCGCTGGAGGGTGTCCTGCACGTTGGGCCAGGCCAGGTTGTTGTTCCGGGTAGGGCCGCCCAGGACGGTCCGCTCAAACAATCCGGAAACCTTCAGCGCCGATTTGTCCGCAAACGAGTATGCATAATCCAAGCCGGCGATCAGGAAGTCCCCGCGGCGCACCCGGTTGTTCTGGTTGAAATAAGTCAGGGAATCCACCAAAGCGCCTCCGGAAAAGACGCTTCCCGTTTGTTCGAAAAGATCGTAATAGGATGACGTTCCCGTGAATTGTTCGGCAGGAATTAATGTCCTCCGCTGAAAATCGTACAGGATATCCGCTGTCCGGGTTTGGGTGCGCTTGCCGGCGTAAAAACTGGCGGCGATGTTGTGCCGGCTGTTCGGCGCGTAAACGATGGACGCCCGGCCGGAGTAGTTCTCTTCGTCATAGCTCCTCTCTCCGCGAGAAGGGAATTCCGTAAGGGTTTCGCCCACGTAGGTGTTCACATAGCCCAGCCGCCGGCCAGCCCGGTCGTTCCTCTTGTAATCGAGCCCTGCCGAAATATCCCATTTCCCTTTTTTGAAGTTCGCCGTAATGTCGGCGCCGTACCGGGGAGAAGGTTCCGCATTGGCGTACGATTTGACGCCGGGCAGGCCCCATATCCCGTTGGCGATCAGGAAAAGGCCGTCGGCAGCTCCCTTGCGGGTGATCACGTTGATGATCCCGGCATGGCCGTCGGGGTCGTATTTGGCGGAGGGGGCGGTGATGACCTCGATGTCTTCAATAGAATTGGCCGGTATCTGGTTCAGGGCGACATCCGGTTGCGATTGCACGGGCTTGCCGTTGATCAGCAACAGAAAGCCGCTGGCGCCCCTGACTGTAATCTCTCCGAGTTGGTTGACCGCCACGGCCGGCAGGTTGCTCAGCACGTCAGCCGCAGTGCCGCCCTGCGCGCTGCCGAACTGCCCGGCGTCATATACCTGCTTGTCGACCTTGTGCCGGGCGGTGATTTCCCTGCCAACGACTTCGACTTCCTCGAGGGTACGGCCCGTGAAGATTAAGCCGATCGTGCCCAGGTCTGTTTTGCCGTTTACCGGGAAGGCTTCCGTAGCGTATGTTTCATACCCCAAAAACTGTGCTGCCAGAAATACTTCGGATGAGGCGAGCCTGGAAAATTCGAACTGGCCGTCGGCACCGGTCACCATGCCGTCGATCAGGCTGGAATCCCGGGCGGAATGAAGGGTGACGCTGGCGTACTCAATGGCTGCCCCGGAAGCGGCGTCGGTTATCCGGCCTTTTACTGATCCGTTGTTTTGAGCGGAAAGGGCAGCGCTCAGGCAGAGCGCGGGCAGAAGGAGCAATGCTTTTGGCTTGTTCATTGGCGTTTTCATTGATATGCCCGGGGGGACGGCATGAGTTGGCGGCGGTGATTACAAAATAAACTATTAAATTAGGAAGAGTCGGGAAGAATAAGAAGTTATTTTCCTCCAGTCCCTAAGCCTGAATGCCAAGGTGGGATTCCGGCCCGCTGGGCCTAAGACCCCCTGGATTTAGCCCCGGATTCACATATTTTTTTATCATTATACAGCCCGGACTGCCGTTGACCCCGTACACCGCACACAACCCTGGCACTGCCCCCGTCAGACAGCCATCCTTATCCGCTCACCGCCACAAACTCCCCCCCTTGGCGGCAATTTGATTTTGAAGGCCGTAGTTTACCCAAAAACCTTTGGCGATTTCATAAGGCAGCATGACGACGACCATCGCATAGCTGATCGCGCTGAAAACGACTCTGGAGATCAACTTAAAGAGAATCACGTCCATGAAAGAGCCGAAAATGCTAAAGCTGTTGATTTCATTTGCCACGGCCTCAATCCTGCGAATAATGAAGGGAGCGCGATCATTGTTTTCGACATACATTTCGCTGATGCGGTTGTTGATGGCCGTGTTCGAGCCGCCGGCCAGGTTTTTCGCCCTTTCAATCTGGCTTCTGGCATGATCCAAATGCCTCTTTTCCGTAGCGAGTTTTTCATCTTTGTTTTCCGGATGATTGGCCCAGCCCGAAAGGCAGCGGTCGAGGTAAGCTATAGCCAATTGTTCCTTGATTATTTCCGTTGCCGTATCGGAGTTGACGGCTCTTTCCATCAACTTTCCTCACTCTTCCAACTTCCAGATCACCGCCTCCAGTGGCGCCAGCCTTACCATAACCTTGCCTTTGCCGTCAGCAACCTTCAACTGCCCATCCTTATCTCCATAAAGCTGCTCTCCTAATTCATATTCCCCATCTTTCAACACCCAGGCCGTGATGACATCAGATGGAACCTTCAGTTCAAATTCATAACTCTTTTCCGCATCGAAATTGACTGCAATGACCAGCTTCTGCGTTGCCGACCACCGCACAAAGGAGAACACCCGGTGACCGTATCCCTCCGTTTGCTCCCGGTTATAACTATGTATTTCCCGGTACTGCCCCATCAGCGCCGGGCTGTTGATCGTGAAGTTGAGCAGGCGGCGGTAGAAGTCGCGCAGCGCCTTCTCTTCGGGAGTGGACTGCCCGCCGTCGAACGCGCCGCCGTTCATCCAGCGCTGGTGGTGGGGCACGCCGATGTAGTCGAAGATGGAAGTGCGGGTAGGATCGCCGAAGCCCGGTTCTTCGGCGCCCGGCTCGCCGACCTCCTGCCCGAAGTAGATCATGGTGGGAGACGTGCTGATGGTAGCGGAAACCACCATGGCTGGTTTGCCCTTCCGGGCGTCGCCGGCGAAGGGCGGGCTGGCGATGCGCTGCTCGTCGTGGTTCTCCAGGAAGTGCAGCAGGTTGTGCTCAATACCGGCCTGGCCGGCCAGGATGGATAAGATGTGGTCGGTGCTGCCATGGCCCTGCATGATGTTTTTGAGGGTGTCGTACAGTTCTACCTTGTCGTAGAGGTAGTCCATCTTGCCAAGGTGGATGTAGTCGCGGTAGATGGAGGGGGTATAGATTTCCGCCAGCAGGAAGGCATCGGGGTTTTTCATCTTGATGGCCGAGTTCATGAAGCTCCAGAACTCCACCGGCACCATCTCCGCCATGTCGAAGCGGAAGCCGTCGACGCCCATGGCCGTCCAGTACAGGGCGATGTCGCGGAATTTTGTCCAGGAATCGGGCACGTCCTTGTCCTGCCAGAATTCGTAGTGAGCTTTGTAGTCTTTCTGATCGAAACCTTCGGGCAGTTCCGGGAAGTCCTTCGTGCCGTCCGGCCGTACGCCGTAGTTGACCTTCACGGTTTCGTACCAGTCGTTGGCATCAGGTTGGGCCTTGCGGGCGCCGTTGCCGGTCCACCTGGCGGGGTTTTCGTCGAACCGGCCGTCGGCAAGGGGGTGGGGTTCGCCGCCCAGGGGCTGGTAGCCGCCCTGCGGCTCGGGTACGCGGAAGGGCTCGCCGGGGATGTAGTAGAAGTTGTTGTCGCGTTTGTATTCCACGGAGGTGTCGTCATTAGCGCCGAAGCCCTCCACCCCTTCCGGGTTGTTTTTCCCCTCGTATCGGCGCGCCACGTGGTTGGGCACGATGTCGATGATCGCCTTCAGGCCGTGGCGGTGGGTGCGTTCGATCAGGGCCTGGAATTCTTCCAGCCGCCGGGCGGGGTCTTCCGCCAGGTCGGGGTTTACATTATAATAATCCTTTACCGCATAGGGCGAGCCGGCGCGGCCTTTGACCACGTCGGGGTCGTCGTTGGAGATGCCGTAGGCGGTATAGTCGCGGATGACGGCGTGGTGAGGCACGCCGGTATACCAGATGTGGGTGGCGCCCAGGGCGCGGATGGAATCCAGGGCCTTGCCGGTGAAGTCGCTGAATTTGCCCACGCCATTCTCTTCGATGGTGCCCCAGGGTTTGTTGGTGGTATTGGCATTGCCGAAGAGGCGGGTAAATACCTGGTAGACGACGATCTTGCGTTCGGTTGTTTCCTGTGTCATTTCCGGTTGGGATGGGTTGGGCGCGCAGCCGGCGTCGGCCAGCAGCAATATTGCGATCAGGTAGATTGGATGGTTCTTTTGCATGGAGCAAATATAGGGAAAATGGGCTGCATCCATCAGGCAGAAAAGCTTATCTTAGCGTAATGAAAAAGCAGTTGCCCATCGGTAAATCGGATTTCAAATCTTTGATTGAAAACGGCTATTACTTTGTAGACAAAAGCTTATTCGTCAAAGAGATTATCGACAGCGCTGATGTATGCCTGATTACCCGGCCGCGCCGCTTCGGAAAAACGATAAACCTCTCTATGCTTCGCTATTTTTACAGCAACGAAGCCGATTGCAGCCATTTATTCCGGGATTTAGCCATCAGCCGGGAGGGGGAGCGTTATCTGGGTAAGCAATCCAAACACCCGGTAATTTTTTTAAGCTTTAAGGACATTAAAGCGAATACCTGGGAAAAAGCTTATTCGCAGATCGTTTTTTTGATTCAGGAAGTTTTGGTGGCAAACTTTCGCTACCTGCTGGATTGGGCGGAGTTGAATTTTTTGGAGAAAGAAAAGTTTATATCAATCCAAAAAGGAGATAGAGAGATAATCCACTATGCCAGTTTCCTCAAAATTGTTTCCAAAACGCTTCATCGTTATCATCAGGCAAAAACAGTCATTTTAATTGACGAATACGACACGCCGATACATGCTGCCTATATCAATGGTTACTACAGCCAGATGATCGAATTCATGCGCGATTTTCTCAGCGGCGGGCTGAAAGACAACAATTCGCTGGAAAAGGGGGTGATCACCGGCATCATGCGCGTAGCCAAGGAATCCATTTTTTCGGGTTTGAATAATCTGGACAGTTTTACTTTGCTCATGCAGCGCATGTCCGAACACTTTGGCTTTACGGAACCTGAAGTAACCCAGCTTATTAGCGACATGCAGCTGCCCGCAGGCGCCGGGGAAGAAATCCGGAAATGGTACAATGGTTATGTCTTTGGAGAAAAAATTATATACAACCCCTGGTCGATTATTCAATATGCCGACAAACCGGAGGAAGGTACCCGCCCATATTGGGTAAACACCTCTGACAATGCGCTGCTGAAACAGTTATTTTTCTCAGGCGGCGCCAATATCAAGGAAGAGCTCCATGAATTGATTCAAAAACGCCCGTTGCGCAAAGAAGTATCGGAAACCCTGTTTTTTGAAGATTTAGAACGCCGGACGGAAGCGGTGTGGACGTTGCTGGTGTTCGCCGGCTACCTCAAGGCACGGAATATGGAGCAGGAACACAGGGCCCGCACCTACGAATTGTCTATTCCAAATGAAGAGGTCGCGTATGTGTACGAGCGTTTCATTAAAGACTGGGTGCGCGAACAAATTCCGGAATCCGAGCTGAATCCCATGCTGGCGGCGCTTACTCAGGGCGATGTAGCGCTTTTCGAAGACTATTTTGCCCGCTTCGTCCAGAATGCCTTTAGTTTTCACGACACGCAGGCTTCAGAAATGGAGTCTTTTTACCATGCCTTCCTGCTGGGGCTGGTGGCCAGCCTGCAGCATGATTATGTCATCAAATCCAACCGGGAAAGCGGGCTGGGCCGGTACGACCTGATGCTGGCGCCAAAAAACCGGGATAAAACAGGCATCGTCATTGAAATCAAACGCCCGCAAAAACGCAGGAATCAAAGCCTGCAGGACGCGCTTCAAATCGCCAGAGAACAACTCGTCAGTAATCACTATACGGCCGAATTAGAAGAAATGGGACTCAGGCATATCCTGAAACTGGCGATCGCAGTGGAAGGAAAAAAAGTGCTGGTCGAAGAGGTGTTTTAAAAGGCCATACACCGTAACAAAAGCAGCCCCTCCGGGATGACAAGGCAAACAGCAGCGATTGCACTGTGTGGATTCAACCGGCAAAGCGGCAACCCGGCCGAAAGAATTTTGGAAATACAAATTAAAACCCCGAACTTAACAATCTGTCATCAGCTAAATCTAACCATGCAGGACATACTCCACCTCCTCTTCTGGGCCGGCACCATCGCCGGCGGGCTGCTCATCCTCCTGCTGCTGATCTCTATTTTTGCCGGCATGGATATGGGCGGCGACGTAGATGTCGACGCCGGCGGCGATATGGATGCCCACGCGGATGCTGACGCCAGCGACGCCGGCCTTGGCATCGTGAAGGCATTGCTCACGTTTATCTCCGTCGGCGCTTTCACCGCCCGCGCCATATTGCTCAACACCTCCTGGTCCTGGACGCTGGTGATCATCACCGCCCTCATCGCCGGGGGCATCGCCGTACTGCTGCTCACCTGGTTCTTCCGCTGGCTGCTCCGCAACCAGGAGGAAGGCACCTGGCGCCTCTGGATGGCCGAAGGCAAGATGGGTACGGTATACGTCCCCATACCGCCGGGCGGCAAAGGAAGGGTCGTCGTCAAGATCGACAACGTCAACCGCGAGATGGACGCCAGGACGGCAAACGGCCGAACGCTGGCCACCCACGAGAAAGTAATGGTGGTGGAAGCAAAGGAAGGATATGTGGTGGTGGCGCCGCTGGAGGAGGGAGATATTTTATAAACCTCATCAACAAACCCAAAATATGACACTTCGCAATTCCATTGTTTCCAGGTTCCGGTTCCTGCTGTCGGCAGCCATCCTGTTCCTGTCCACCCCGCTGTGGGCCCAGTTGGATGAAGGCATCATGGGCAGGGGCATGTCCATCGCCCTGCCGATCATCGTTGTCATCGCGCTCTTCCTGTTGTTCCTTTGGTTCTTCATCTCCCGCTATCGCCGTTGCCCTTCCGATAAAATCCTGGTGATCTACGGGAAGACCGGGCAGGGCAGCGCCAACTGCATCCACGGCGGGGCGGCCTTCGTCTGGCCGGTGATCCAGGACTATCAGTACCTGGACCTGCAGCCCATGTCCATCGACGTGAACCTGCAGGACGCCCTGTCCAAGCAGAACATCCGGGTGTCCGTCCCGGCCCAGTTCACAGTGGCCATCAGCAACGAGCCCAGCCTGATGAAAGCAGCCGCCGAGCGCCTGCTGGGCATGCACAAGGACTCGATCCGCTCCCTGGCCCACGACATCATCATGGGCCAGATGCGCCTGGTGATCGCCAATATGGACATCGAGGAGCTGAACGCCGACCGCGACAAGTTCGTCACCTCCGTCTACGAACACGTCGGGGACGAGCTGCACAAGATCGGCCTGGACCTCATCAACGTCAACGTCACCGACATCCACGACGAATCCGGCTACATCAAGGCACTGGGGCAGGAGGCCGCCGCCAAAGCCATCAACGACGCCAAGGTGAAAGTGGCCAAGGAGGAACGCACCGGCGCCATCGGCCAGGCCCAGGCCGCCAAAGAACAGCGCACCGAGGTGGCCATCGCCAACTCGGAAGCTGAAATCGGGGAAAAGGAGGCCGAGAAAAACCGCCGTACCCGCGTAGCCGCTGCCGACTCTGCCGCCGAGATCGGCGAAAAAGAGGCCGACAGAGAACGGCGCATCCAGGTAGCCGCCGCCAACTCCACCGCCGAAATCGGGGAAAAGAACGCCCAGGCAGAGGCCATCAAGGGGAAAAACCTGGCGGACATCGAAATTGCCCTTTCGGATACCGACCGCCGGCAAAAGGTAGCCGCCGCCAACAAGGATGCCGAAGTAGCCGAAAAAACCGCCGAGGCCGAAGCCCAGAAGGCGGCCTACCTGGCCCAGAAAGAAGCCGAGGACGCCCGCAAAGAGCGCGAACTGGCCGCCCGCCGCGCCAACGAAGTCGTCCAATCCCAGATCGACAAAGAAAAGACGGTCATCGCCGCCGAAGCCGAAGCCGAACAGAAGCGCAAGGTGGCTGAAGGCGAAGCCGCCGCCGTGCTGGCCCGCTACCAGGCCGAAGCCGAAGGCCTGCTCAAGGTGCTGGACGCCCAGGCATTGGGCTTCCAGAAGCTGGTCGACGCCGCCGACGGCAACGCTCAGGCGGCAATCGGGCTGCTCCTGGTAGACAAAATCCCGGAACTGGCCCGGATACAGGCCGAAGCCATCAAGAACATCAAGTTCGACAAGGTGACCGTCTTCGACGGAGGCGACGGGCAGGGAACGGCCAGTTTCCTGAGCAATATGTTCAAATCCATCCCTGCCCTGAGCGAGTTCATGAACCAGTCGGGCCTCAACCTGCCGGAATACCTGGCGAAGAACGGGGAGCCGAAGAACGGGGAGCCGGAGAAGAAGGAGAAAGAGGTTAAGGGAGAGAAGAAGGAGTAGCGGCAATTTACTCCTCCCTTGTTTCAAACTCCGGTTTGATCGTCCCGGCCAGGCCCAGCTGTTCGAGCAGCTCCATCTGGTCGGCGATCATCCAGTGGTCGATGATCATGCCGTCCCTGATGCGGTAGCAGATGGCGAACGGCATTTTGAACTGTTTGAAGGTGGGCGGGATGTCGTCCAGGCTGCCTTCATGCCTGCCAGACTTGCTGGCCCGGACAAAGACTTTGTCATCGGCCGTATAAATCTCTTCAACTACGGCATCGTAGTGGGGAAAGGTTTGCTCAAAGAATTTGATGTGCCCGATCAGCTTTTCGTCAGAAACATATCTGCGGATCAGTTCTTCGGTCTTTCTTTTCCCCGCTAAGGCGTTGTAGTATTCTAAAATGAATGCCCGGTTGCGCTTTTCTGTATCCATGTCCGTGTTTATAGTTTGGGGTGAAGTTGTCCAGACTCGTTCAACGCTTTCAAAATAATCCATTTAGGGGGACGGAGCAATGACTATTATCACACAGGAGCGCCTCGCTGTGGCCGCCACATCTTTGGATGCAGGTTGCGCCCTACTCATTCATAGAATCCAAAGGGCAAACGCCCCGCCCTGATAAAAAAGGCCAGGTTCCACCTTCGCAGAATCCCTGGCCTGCTTGTCGCGGTTTTTTGGGGTTATACGGGTACGATACGCTATCCGGGCGCGTGTCCGGATGCCTCCCAACACGCTCTCGGGGGTTGAGCCGCGTGCCTTCGAAATAGAGGTATTTCTGCCCGGAGTTCGGCATTTCTCCGCTGAGCCCGCCGTTGTAAATGCCGTTGCCGGTAACGCCGGCAAACCGGCTGCAAAGATTACATGGCCAACACGTGCCAGTCTGTGATCATCCAGTGCGCCACGATCCTGCCCTGCTCCACCCGGTACCCGATGGCATAAGGCAGCTCCACCCGCTCGCCGGTAGGAGCCAGGCCGTTCGCCCTGCCTTCGTGCTTCCCGATGAAGCGGGCCCGCACGATGACCCGGTTTCCTTCCGCCGTCACCTCGTCCACCCGCACCTGATAGTGCGGAAAGGCCTCCTCCAGGAAGGCGATGCGCTCGGCCAGATTCGGGTCGGAGGTGTATGGGGAAAGGATTTGGCGTTTATCGCCTGCTTCGTTGAGCGCCCGGATGAACTCGAGGATGAGTTTTTTATTTCTTCCGGTTGTGTCCACGGCATCTGGTTTTATGGCGGCGAATTTCCAGGAAGGTGAGCGTAAGGCCTTCCCGTGGTTTTTTGGGGTTTCGCTTGTTTTCATCGGGTTGGCTGGCGCCTGGTGGCCTCACGCCCATCCTCATTACCTTCGTTGCATAATATACCCGAAAAAACAGGGCGGCAGGTAGGATATTCGTCCCGGAAAATGGACTGTAGGTTGCATGAGCGGTTGTGGCCGCTGTTCGCGGTTCGCTGTTCGCTGTTCGCTTGCAGCCCGCTAACTGCCAGCCGCTAACAGCGAACAGCGAACAGCGAACCGCAATAGGCCTGTCTGGTTTCCTCGCTTCTATCCATGATGTATGGTTGTATTTTTCCGCAGATAAGAAGGGCTGAATCCGAATTGCTGCTTAAAAACGCGGGTGAAATGGCTCTTGTCGGTAAAGCCCACCTGGAAACACACATCGCTTACCGTCATCTCTCCTTTTTCCAGGTATGCCTTGGCTTTTTGCAGGCGGACAAAGCGGATATAACGGGATGGCGGTTGCCGGATCAGCGGTTTGAGCCGCCGGTACAGCTGGGTGCGGCTCAGGGCCAGGCTTTGGGCCAGGGCCCTGACGTCGAAGTCCTCCCGGCTGAGGTTGGCCAGGATGATGGCGTTCACTTTTTTGAGGAAGACCTGCTCCCGCTGGCCGTGTTGCCGGGCAACGGCCTCCTCCAGGCTTTTCATGCCGGTGGCGTAGGCCCGCATGCGCGACCGCAGTTTCTGAAAGAGGATCGGAACGTTGTCCTCCCCCTTTTCCTGCGGGGCATGCCTGGCGCTTTCGGCAACCGCCTCTCCTTCCGGCACTAAGGGCAAGCGGAGTTCAAACCGGGTGCCCTCGCCGGAACGCCCTTTCGCTTCTACCGGAAGCGGGAGGCCGGCTGTGATCTCTTTCAGCACAGGCAGGCTTACCCCCGTATTGGCAATGCTGATCAACACCTGTTCCTCCTCCTCTGGCAGCTCCACCGACAGGCGGGCCTCGTAGCCGGAGGGGGTATACGCAATCACGCGGCACAAGATTTGGCCGACGCTTTTGACGACGTCCTCCGGAAGGAAAGACAACTCCACCGCCTCGGCCTCCGTTTCAAAAGCCAGGCCTACAAAATTCGCCTGGGCGACAGGCATCAGGGCTTCGGCCAGGTGCCGCAGCAAAGGAATGATGTCTGTTTTGATGGGATACGCCATGCCTCCTAATTTGTTATTTTATCGACCCGACACTTTCGAAACCTCATAATACCCTTTCGGGCGTTGAGGGACAATGATATTTGTCACAGCAGTTTCTCTTGCCTATCCCGCGCATCTTTTTGCCCATTTTGCGCATTCTTTTCAGGGCATTGAAACAACGCTCGCCTTTTGTAGGAAGTGCTGCCGGAATTGCTTAATTTTAAATTATACTGACGCACGGCAGGTTTTGTCAACTACAAAACCCGCCGGGTCAGTATATACTGGCATCGCTGGTTTTGCTCCTGACAAAACCACGCGTTCGCCAGTATACTTACAAATCCTTCTACCATGAAAACCCATAGCTCACGTACCGCCCAACTCAGCGCCTACTCCCCTCAGCAAGATTCCCGGCCCGGCCAAAACAGCCAAAAGGCAACGCCGCCCAAATACGGCCTTGACTTTTCAGACCGCTGGACGAAGTCTCCGACTTCGGCCAGCTTGTCGAAGTCTCCGACTTCGTCAACCAGCTTGTCGAAGTCTCCGACTTCGTCAACCAACCTGCCCGCCCCCCTCCAGGCCGGCATCGAGCAACTCTCCGGCTATTCCATGGACGATGTGAAGGTCCATTACAACTCCACCAAGCCAGCCCAGCTCAGCGCCCTGGCCTACGCCCAGGGCACGGATATTCACCTCGGGCCGGGACAGGAGAAGCACCTGCCACACGAGGCCTGGCATGTGGCGCAGCAGAAGCAGGGGAGGGTGCGGGCGACGCGGCAGTTGATGGGGAAAATCAATATCAATGATGATGCCGGGTTGGAGAAGGAGGCGGAGGAGATGGGGAGAAAAGCGGAGAAAATGCCAGCCATTAGTGACCAAGTTCCTCCAACAACAATTCAAAAGAAAGCAGATAATTATTTTCAATCAGTTGTAATACAGCGGTTGGTAGTAAATGTTGGAAAGTCTTCGCTAAAAGATGAGTTTAAGAAACCTGAAGGTTGGATCATTGCTTCCGATTTATGCCTTGCTTTAAGACGAGGTGGTTGGGGTCAAGAAATTTTTGAATTTAATTATCTGCCTAAAGTAAAACTAGGGCAGGATGAAAACGTGTATCTTATCGGCCATGGGGCCGCAGGCCTTATTGGATTTGAACTATCGAATGATATTGCTCCAAAACTTAATGACATTATTCCGAAAAATTACAAAGGCAGTGCTGAAACAGCCTGGAACAGGCATTGAAACAGCAATCTCAGTTTGAAAAGGAAAATAAATGCCCACTCGGGGTTGCGCAATAAGTATAGGCAGACAGGATTAACAAGATTATCAGGATATGTACTCCCGTGTGGCGCAAGCCGCTACATCTTGTAAATCTTGTTAATCCTGTCTACCCCTGCTGGTCGAAGTCTTTGACTTCGATCACACCACCCTGCCCCTGCTGGTCGAAGTCTTTGACTTCGATCACACCACCCTCCCCTCCTTCACCAACTCCCGCCTCACCCCCTGCTGTATCCCCGCCAGCGTGATCACATTGCCTCCCTGCCGCAGTGCCTCCAGCGAAGCATAGCGCACCGCGTTCATGATCGCCCCGCCGGTGAGCTCGTAGCGGCGGGCAATCTCGCTTAGGTCCACCTCCGGCGCAAGCTCCGCCTGGGGGGAAATGGCCTGCTGCCAAATGCGCAGGCGCTGCTCCGCGCCCGGCACCGGAAACTCGATGATGGCTTCAAACCGGCGGGTGAACGCCTCGTCAACATTCTCCCGGAAGTTGGTGGCCAGGATGACGATGCCGTCGAAGCTCTCGATGCGCTGCAGCAGGTAGGCCACCTCCTGGTTGGCGTAGCGGTCGTGGGCCGATCGGGTCTCGGTGCGCTTGCCGAAGAGGGCGTCCGCCTCGTCGAAGAACAAGATCCAGCCCTTGCTTTCGGCCTGCCGGAAGACCTTAGCGAGGTTCTTCTCTGTTTCGCCGATGTACTTGGAGACGACCATCGACAGGTCGATGCGGTAAACCTCCCGCCCGGTGGCCTTGCCCAGCAGGCAGGCCGTCATGGTCTTGCCGGTGCCGGGCTTGCCGTAAAAGAGCGCCCGGAAGCCGGGGCGGATCCTGCCGGCCATGCCCCAGCCGTTGAGCAGGGTGTCGCCGTGCTCAATCCAGGTTTCCATCTCCCGGATTTGGCGGCGCGCCTGGTTGTTGAGCACGAGGTCGGCCCACTCCAAAGGGGTGCTGATTGCTTCAGCGGGAAAGTCCTTTCCGAAAACCGGTTTCAATGCTTCGCCATGCGTAAAATAGGCCAGGTATTCTTCCGAAAGGGAGAGCGTGCCTGCTGTGGGCGGCACCCCGCCGGGTTGCGCCCTTTCCAGCGAAAGGATATTGTCCCGGATAAAATAGTGGTCCGGCTGGAACAACCGCATCAGGGCAAAGCGCTGTTCCAGCCGGCCGGCAGCCAGCAGGAAAAGCAGCGTCTCCCCGGTGGGCAAAAAGCCTTTGTGCGGCCCCTCGCTCCGCCCGCCGAATTCGGTGAAGGGCCGGTCGTACTGGGCGTTCTTAGTAAAAAACACATCCAGCAGCCGAGGCTCCATGTGGGGAATGAGGCTCAGCAACAAGGCCAGCCGCTCTTCCACTCCGGGCTGGTATTTGTCCAGAAATGCCGCCCAGTTGGAAGCCGAATCCGCCAATGCCGGCGGAGCTATGTCATAGATGTCGGCAAACTCCGCCTCCTGCCCAAAGTAGAGCTTCAGCCGGGTGTCCAGCACCTGCCGGAACCATTGGAGTTCTCTTCCCAAATCCCGGGCATTGGCCAGGGCCATTTTGTTGATCTCTTCCATTGCATAGATTTAAATCTTAAAATACCGTCAGATACGGAACATTTCCAAACCAGCAATCCATTGTGTTCCATCCATTTCCACACATTTCCATCCATTTCCATCCATTTCCATCCATTTCCACCCCATTTCCACCCATTTCCACCCATTTCCACCCCATTTCCACCCCATTTCCATGTATCTCTATACATCCCCCCACCCCACCCCAATCACCTTCTCCAGCCACGGCAGCTTCACCACTTTCCACGACCAGGGGAACTTATCCAGCACCACATCGTAGGTTTCCCTTTCTACGTGCAGCTCCCACATATCGAACAACTGCCGCAGCATGCCCCTGCGCAGCAGGAAGGTACCTCGAAAGCCGTCCACAGACATATTTTTCAGGATAGGCGCGTTGGCGATGACGGCCTGCAGGAAAACATCGCACTCCTCCGCTTCCGCTTCGGTGACGGGGCCGCCGAAGTCCAGTACCTCATCCCAGGGCAGGCCACAGAGGATTTTGTTGAAGGCCAGCAGGTACTCCGGCGCCTCCGGCTTGCCGTCGGCCAGATATTGCAGCAGGCCCGCCGCCCGGTGGGCCGCCGCCGCATCCACAAACTGCTTGCCGTCCAGCAGGCCGAGGGATTGGAAAAAGCGGGGCAGGTAGGACCAGAGGATAACCAGGCCGGCGTTGTCGATGAAGAGCTCGCTGGTTTTGCTGAAGGCATCCCGCTGTTGATTGTCGGCAGGATCGGCCGCTTTTTCTTCTGCTGCCCGACGTCGGCCCGTGGCTTTCTGCGCGGGTTGCTGAGGCCGGGCTGCCGCCAGGATTTGCAGGATAGAAGTTATTTCCGCCCTTCCCAGGTTGCCCTGCCGGAGTTTCCGGAGCAGTAGCGGCAGTTCTTCCTGCAAATGGCCGGGCAGCGTGGTTTCGCGGAAGATAGCCCCCAAATGGGAAGCCCACTTTTTGGCCAATGCCGGGCGGATTTTTTCGTTTTGGCCCAATATGGCTTCCAGCAGCCTGCCCAACACTTTTAAATCAGCCGGAGACGGCGGCGGCGGCCAAGCCCGGAAAGCCCGGGCCAGCACCTCCCGGGCTTCGGAGGATAAGGCTTCCCGCCCCGCCGGATGCTGGAAGATAGCGCGTAAAGGATCGGCTGCCTGGGCAGCCGTAGGTGTTTCTTGCCCTTCTTCCTGCAGCTCTTCCATCAATAGTTGGAAGATAGCATCTGGCGAATCAGCGGCTTTACTATCCGCAGAAGCCGGTTGTTCTTCCTCCCTAAGCCGCTTCGCCAGCCGTCGGGAGAGGGCCTGGAGCGAATCGGCCGCTCTGGCGCTCGCCGGTATCGCACGCCCTTCTTCCCGGAGTTCTTTTATCAGCCGTTGGAAGGTCGCCTCCACCGAATCGGCTGCTTTGGCGCCGGCTGATGCCGTTTGCCCTTCTTTCCGGAGTTCTTCCGCCAGCCGATTGATGATGGCAGGCGGCAGATTTCCTTTTTCCAGGATGTCATCTGCCGCCTGGCCTGCTTCCCGCAGTACTTCCGCCAGGGTTTCGAATACTGCCTGAAAGAGGTTGGCTGCCGGTGGCGGAGGCGCTGCCTGCCGTTTTTCTTCCTGGTGTGTCTTCGCCAGGTGCTGCACGATAGCCGCTGCGCCGGCGCGGGAAGACGGGCCTGCTGCCGTAGCTTCCGAAAGAGCCGTTTGCAGGGCTTCCAGCCAACGCTCATATTTAACCCGGAAAACCACAGCCAACTGCAGCAGCCATTCCTGCCAGAATATTTTCGCTTCAGTAATCCGCGCCGGATTGAAAAAAGCCACCTGTAACAGCTTCAGCCGCGCTTCTTCCATCAACCTGGAAAACACGATGCCCAGGGCAGCCGACAGAGGCTCCAATACCTGGAAAAATGACTCTGCCATTGTCTCGAATTGGCCGCCGGACAGCCGTACCTGCAATCCGGCGAGCCGCACCAGGCGATCCGGTGACGCCTGCCGCACCAGCCGCCGCAGATACTGTTCATGGGGCAGCCATTCGCGGAGCGTGCCGATCAGCAACTCTGGTTCCTTATCGAGTAAATAATCCAGGCTTTCTACTATCAGGTTTTCCGCCCGGGGCTCAGCCCACCAGGGCAGGCTGCCGGTTTCGACGAAGTGCCGGAAAAGCTCCCAATAGCGGGCGCCGGGCGCTTCCGGCGGTTGTGGCGGTTCCTGGCCGGGCGCGGCGGGTGGCGGCGACAGCCGGGCCAGTTGGGCTTGTAGTTGTATTTCCAACTGCTCAATGAAGGCGGCTTCGAAGTCGAGCGCGTCGATGGGGCCCAAATCCAGTTCCAGCCGCTCGATACGGAAGGGCTGGCCGTTGGGGCTCAGCCGGCTCAGGTAGCGGTCGATGATGGGAAGGAGATGGCTGTAGCACAGCCGCCGCATGCGCTCCTGCATCTCGCGGGCGTCTTCCTGCCGGAGGCCGTGCAGTTCGAGGGTCTGCCGCTTGATGATATGGGAGCTGGAGTTCAAAATGCAGTTAAAGTTTTAAGTTGTCGGAACATTTTATCAGTCGTCTGACGACTTTCGTGCGACTTTGCGACTTTGAGTCGTCTGACGACTTTCCGTAACCCCGCTTTTTTGTAACACACTCATAAAATTTCACGGTACCCTCGGCATGGTAACGATGCCGGGAACCCCACCAGTGATCCTTACGCCTTTCGTCAATATTTCATCCAGGCCTGTATATTCCTTGATGGCCAGGATTTCATAAGTGTGCCCTTCCTCCGGCGAGGGCAACAGAAATTCCAATTCTATCGGAGCAGGAAGGTTTTCCGCGCCCTCCCCTTCCATTCTAATTTTAAAATCGCCGACCCGGGGGATGTCGTCATCGGCTATTGGCATGCCAAACACCTCCCCGTGCGCTTCCCACGCCAGGCGATTGGCTTTGGGAAGCAGGACGGGCCCGATCTTTTGCCTGGTTACAGCATCGCGCAGTTGATAACCGACCCCGCTCTGCGCTCCGCTAAGGCGGATGCGCACCGGAACGGCAGTGGGATCGACAATCTCCAAATCCGGGCCGGCACCGGGCTTCACCAGGACAGTCAAATGGCCGTCCAGCCAAATCTCATCCGGGGTAATGCCGGATGAGGGATTCCCGATTTTGGCTTTGAGCACCAGCAGGCTGTCTTCCAGGATTCCGGCGGAGCTCTTTGTACCAGGTTTGCCATCTGAATTAAAAACATAAACAGGACGGAGTTCGGCATTTCTCGTTTCAGGCCCCAGGTCGGCATCAGAGATCAGGCTGTCGCGCCCGACGGCCAGCGCTCCGTCCGGCGTATAATTTGCCCCGGCCTCATCGAAGGAGAAACCGGCTGTCAACGGCAAGGCATACAGTTCATACTCCACGCCCTTTTGCGGATTATCGAGGATGATCGCGGGGAAAACGCCGGCAGCAAGCCCGCCCTCCGGCACGGCGGGATCAAAAGCAAAATTAACCTTATTGTTGAGCGAGACGGATAGAATTAATCGCTGCTTCAGGATTTCTTCCTGGAAAGGGGCATTTTCATCGACACTGCGGGAAGCGCCGACCGCCCAGCGGGCATCCTTTTCTGGTTTGGCATCCGGCGGAATGGGAAGGAGGCCGGGGCCCGTTGGGCCCGTTTTAGAAAGGCTCTCTTTTGAGAAGCGTTCCCTTAAGAAAAGTTTGAGGGAGAAGCCGCCTTTATCTGCTTCGGGTTTTGACAGCCATTCTTCCATGACCGCATCCGCCGAAACCGATACGCCTGGAATGGTAATGATCAATTTTCGGGGATTCTCCTCATCCAGATTGATATCCACATCAGATCCACTATCTTCTATCTTTATGGTTGGATTTGTCCCCGAATCGCCAGATGGGGATTCCGGATTTTTGTATCCCACCTTAAAAACAGGATCATCATTCGGGAAGAGGAGAGAGAACGTTCCGGCGCCCAGCGGGTTCAGTTCCGATTCGTCCTGTTGGCTGACATCGGGAATCTCTACGATCTTGTAATCCACTCCGTTTTGGCTGTCGGTAATTTGAATGGCGTACTGCTCTTCAGGATTTATGCTCCCGGAACGTTTTTTAACATGTGGCTTATCCTGGTTTTCAATCTCTGTTGCTAACGGGAATGTGAGATCGCTTAACCTCACCAGGCCGATTTCAAGATCGGCATCGATTTCGGTACGGATATTTATGGGTGCAGCCAGGTTCGCTTTCAAGCCTTGTTTTTCTGCTTCGATAAACAAAGTGCCATCCTGGGCGCTACTTGCAGGAATAATAAATCGGACAACACTTTTCCATTGGCGCCTGAATTGCCCGGGCAGCTTTTCCTCTAAACTTGCCTGAGGGTCAACTAAAGCATCCAAAGCGCTTTTCAATGCCTGCAGGGAAGCATCAGGCGGCCCCTCCGTTGAGATTTCCCATCCTTTTCTGTTTAAGTCGAAATAATCGGTAAAAGACTGGAAATCGGATTCCGACTCCAGGAGGAGCATGGTAGTCGTCACCCCGCTGATAGCTACCCCTTTATCATTGTTCAGATTGTAATTAACAGCATTGCCTGGCTCAGCACCCAGCACAAAGATGACGCTCCCGGCACCCAGTTTGATGCCGGGCCGATAC
Source organism: Phaeodactylibacter sp. (assembly GCA_024102975.1). Classification (GTDB taxonomy): domain Bacteria; phylum Bacteroidota; class Bacteroidia; order Chitinophagales; family Saprospiraceae; genus JACJXW01. Next base: position 23,325 of record JAGFJD010000476.1, read on the forward strand.
ATAACCGGCAGGTCCCGCAGCGGATAGGAATGAACCGGGGCAGTTGGAGCAATGGTCAGCAAATCTGCCTTGCCGGCTGCCGGCGGCGGGGAAAAAAGGATGCCCAGCAATTGATTCCGGGCGGAGCGGATCGGTATTTCGTGGAAAACAGCCATGGCTACCTCGTTTTTAAGTGTTCCTTCCAATCGCTGAAAGTTTGCTCAAAACCGGCCATTTCCGATGGGCTGAGCCATCGCACAAAAATCTTTAAATGAGCCGGCGTTTCTTCCCGCAGGGTTTTGACCACCGACGTTCGGAATCCCGGATTCAGGCCGTCGTCAAACCGGTTGAGCCAGCCGGGGAACAGAAAGCTCAGCTGCAGGGAAAAGGGGTCCTTCAGAGGCGGGCGGCTTTCATCAGCGCCGGCTGGCAACTGTAAAATAGGGCTTTGCCCGCTCTTGTCGCCCAGGCCCGGCCGCAGCAGGATGTGCTCCACGATATGGAAACTGCCGGGGTCGTCTTTGGGAAGGCCGCTGAGGAAAGGGCGGGCAGTGGCGGGGAACCCCAGCAGCAGGCATAAGCGCTGTTTCAGGCCGTCCGCATTATTGGAGAGCGGCTCGGCGTAGTTGAACCCCTTGCCTCTTTGCCCGCCCAGGACGGCGTATTCGTCCAGCAGGGCTTCTTTCTGGTTGAACAGTCGTTTTTTCAGCACGTCGTCATATTCGACCACCTCTTCTCCAAAGCGGGCCAATAAGTGGTTGAGCAGCCGGTTTCTCCGTTCCCAAAGCGCCTCTTTGTCCGCTCCTTCCGCCCATTCCTGGATTTTGGCATCGTAGGTTACCGTTTTCTTTCGCGAACCGTCTCCCTGGCTTAAGCCGAGGGCATTCCAGGCTATGATCGGTTCCAGATCCGGCGTTTCGCCGCGCATCGATTGGGAAAAATAGGTTTTCTCCGACGCTCCCCGCTTCAGGGAGAATAATTTCCCAACGCCTTCCAGTTGGGCAAAGGTATTGGCGAGCAACTGGTCAAAGATCGCCAGGTATGCTTTGAGTTGCCGGGCCTGGGCCTCCCGGCGGGGCGTAGCGGGCCGGGGCAGCCCTGTCTCGCCCAGGCCGTAAATTTCCGGAAACTGATGCTGTATCGATTGATGAACGCCGGGCTGCCTCGGGCGGCCGGGCCGGGGCCCCGGATAGCTCATTTTCTGCGGGCGCGGCTTGGTGCGTTCGTTTTCTGCCTTCTTCCGTTTCAGCAGCAACTGGCTTGCCGTTTCCCAGTTGATGCGCATGGGCAGGCCGGCTTTGAACAGGCGGATGCCTACTTCGCCTTTTTCCGCCGGGGATGGCGGAATGGCCAGATTGGCGGCATAACCATCGGGGATGATCAGCTCCCAGGGTTCTCCTTCCCTGGTCGAAGCCACAATATTGCTGCCCGGCAGGGATAAACGCAGGCTTTGCACGGCCCGGACGCCGCGGAGGCCCATGATCAGCCGGATCAGGTCGGATATGCGAACGCTGCGGCGAAGCTGGAAGGCTTCGAGCTCCTCATCGTCCAGAAAACCGTGTTCCAATTGCGGGCCTTCCAGCAGGCTTTCTATGGAATATCCATCGGCCAGCCTTTCCTGCAGGGTATAAAACCGGATGCGGGGCGACAGATAGGAATGGATCACAAAGTAGATGTCCGCCAGCAAGGCTGCCGGGTCGCTGACGTCTCCGGCCTCAATCCTGGCTTCCACCTGCACTTCCTGGGCGTCCAGCGTTTCAATCAGGTGGAAATCCTCGCATAAATTCCGCCGTTGGTGCAGGCGCCTGCGCATTTCATTTTTGATGTTTACGGCGTCCCAGCCCGGGCCGGATTCCGGGATGAAAGCTACGCGGTAGAGCCCGAGCAGGCGGATGGGATCCAGAATCCGTTCCGAATCCCGGTTGACGGAAGCCGGAGACATGCGCAGGGCTTGTTCTACCGGGTCGTAAAACACCCGGGAGTCATACTTATCAGAGGAGGTGTCCAGGGTATAAATCCAGGCGTTGCGCACACCCGGCGTATCAATCAGCAGCTTGCGCCAATCCAGGAGGCTGACCGGCGCAGAACTCAGCATGGGCCCCGGCTGGAAATGAGGGGGCCACTCCGCTGCCGCCGCTTCGGTCATCAGGTCGGGGATGGGGAAATTGATCCGGTAGCTCAGGTCGGTAAGAGCATAACACAACTGCTCCAGGATGGTAATTCCCGGGTCGTGTACGTTGTGGTCCGTCCATTCCCGGCCCGACAGTTCCCGGATCAGTTCCATGCCTTTTTCGCGCAATGCGGCATAGGTTGCCACTTCAGCAGGCAGCGAAGGAGGTGAGGTGTTGTTGGTAAATTCAGCCATTTTGTAAAGGATTTATACTGGATTAAGCTTACTACGCTGTAACCTAAGGGGCCGCAGCGTATTGGCCGTCTCTGTGGTCCTCTGCGTTCCCTGCGATTTGATTTTTGTGCGCAGAGTTGGCTGGGGGTTGTGAAAAAAGGTCGAAAGTAGACAGGATTAACAAGATTTACAAGATGTAGTGGCTTGCGCCACAAAGGTGTACATATCCTGAAAATCTTGTTAATCCTGTCTTTATACACTTATTGCACAACCCCCGGCTTGCCACCCGCCCCCTCCGCTTTAAACTCACAAAGTAGAATTACCTTGGAACATGAATAACGGCAGTGCCCCTGGTAGAGATGCCCAAAATGCCGGTGTCGATATTGACATGCACGTGGGCATTATCGTTGGCCAGGCTTTTCAGCACTTTCAGGTCATCTTCCGTGAGGGTAGTCCCGCCGATCCGGAACCCGGTGGCTTTTACCGGGCCGTCTACGTCCAGCTTGGCCGTGGGGATGAACCCGCCGTTCCCGATGCCTACGTTCCCCCGGTTGGGCCTCAGAACGATGTGGTCATCCGCATCGTTGGAGGTGCCGATTTCGAAAGTGGTCGATTCGCCCGACCGGGCATAGTAGCGGATCCAGGCGGCATCGCCGCTGCCGCCGCCGGGGTCGCGGGGAAACACAATGCCGTCATTATCAGAATTGCCGGCGGAGGGGCGAACTTGCCCGGAAAAGGGCCCGATAAAGGCGTGGGCTTTCACCGTGCCGTTCACATCCAGTTTGGCTGTGGGCGCGTCCAGCCCGATCCCTACGTTGCCGGAAGGTTTCAGGGTAATATGGTCGTCGGCGTCATTGGATACGCCGATCTCGAGGTTGGTTTGTTCGCCGGCCCGGGCGTAATAGCGGATCCAGGCGACATCGCCGCTGCCGTTGTCGGGGTCGCCGGGAAAGAGGATGCCATCATTCGGGGTGCTGCCGGCAGTGGGCAGAATCTGCCCGAAGAAGGAAGCAGCCTGCGCTTTTCCCCGCACGTCGAACATATACCCATCAGCCGGCGCGGCTTTTCCGACGCTTAGCCTGCCTGCAAAGGAGGAATCTCCGGTACCCTTTACGGCCAATCCGCCATTGGCGGCGGTTTCGAGCGCCATCCGCTCGTTGGTGCCATTGGCGTCCCGCCAGGAATGCCGGCCGTTGGCAGCGTAGAACAGGGTGCTGGAATTAATGCCCAGGCCGTAACCGCTCCACAACTGTATCTTCAGGTTGTTGCTGACATCCTGATCCGCAAAACGGATTCGCTGAGCGCCCGGCAAGTCAATAGCTCCGTTTAACCTTAAGCCCCCCGCCACGTCCAGTTTAGCCTTGGGCACATCCACCCCGATCCCTACGTTGCCGGCAGGTTTCAGGGTAATATGGTCGTCGGCGTCATTGGATGTCCCGATCTCGAGGCTGGTTTGTTCGCCGGCCCGGGCATAATACCGGATCCAGGCGGCATCTCCGCTCCCGCCGCCGGGGTCGCTGGGGAAGAGGATGCCATCATTCAGGGTGCTGCCGGCAGTGGGCCGGAGCTGTCCGGAGAAGGAGGCGGCCTGAGCTTTTCCCTGCACGTCGAGCGCGTATCCGGCTGTGGGCGCAGCTTTGCCGACGCTCAACACGCCGGCGAAAGACGATATCCCGGCACCCTTGACCTCCAGCCCGCCGTTGGCCGCTGTGCTCAGGGCCATCCGCTCATTAACGCCATCGGCATCCCGCCAGGAATGCCGGCCGTTGGCCGCATAAAACAGGGTGCTGGGATTAATGCCCAGGCCATAACCACTCCACAGCTGTATCTTCAAATTATTGCTGGTATCCTGATTCGTAAAACGGATTCGCTGAGCGCCGGGCACGTCAATATCGCCATTCGACTTTATCCCCCCTGCCACGTCCAGTTTGGCGGCAGGATTTTCGACCCCGATGCCTACATTGCCGGAAGGCAGCAGAGCGATGTGGTCATTCGCATTATTGGCTACTCCAATGGCCAACGTCATTTCCTGGCCGACCCGGGCATAATACCGGATATAAGCGTAGTCGCCGGAACGAGGGCCGCCGGGGAAGAGGATGCCGTCCCTGTCCGTATTGCCGTCGGCAGGCTGGAACTGCCCGTAAAACTTAGCGGCTTTGACGGCGCCCTTCACTTCCAGTTTTTCGGTGGGCGCATCCAGCCCGATTCCCACGTTGCCGGAAGGTTTCAGGGTGATATGGTCGTCGGCGTCATTGGAAACGCCGATCTCGAGGTTGGTTCGTTCGCCGGCCCGGGCATAATAGCGGATCCAGGCCCGGTCGCCGGAACCGCCGCCGGGGTCGCTGGGGAAAAGGATGCCGTCCTTGGCCGTATCGCCGGCGGTAGGCTGGAACTGCCCGGAGAAGGCAGTGGCCCCGGCCACTCCCTGCACATCAAGCGCATATCCGGGAGCGGGCCTTGTTTTTCCAACGCCCAGCGCGCCGGCGAAGGAAGACATCCCGGTGCCCTTGACTTCCAGCCCGCCGTCAGCCGCCGTTCTCAGAACCATGCGCTCATTGGCGCCGTGGACATCCCGCCAGGAATGGCGGCCGTTGGCGGCGTAAAACAAGGTGTCGGGATTGATGCCCAGGCCAAAACCGCTCCACAACTGTATCTTCAGGTTGTTGCCGATGTCCTCGTTGGTAAAGCGGATTTGGCGGGTGCCGGGCAGGTCCAGGTTCTGGCTCAGCTTTATCCCGCCTGCTACGTCCAGTTTAGCGGCAGGATTCTCAATGCCGATGCCCACATTTGCCGAGGGGTTCAAAAAAATATGGCCGGCATTGGCGTCGGCGACGGAAATCTTCAGAGATGTGCCGCTGCCCTGAGCATAATACTGTATGCGCGCATTGCTGCTGACCGCATCGCCTTTGAAGAAGATACCCTGCTCGTTGGCCTGGCCGGATTCCGGCTGGATCAGCCCGGAGAAAGCAGTGGCTTTGACCACCCCATCGACCTGCAGGCGTTCGACGGGGGTGTCAGTCCCGATGCCCACGAAACCGTCCGACTCCCGGATAAAAAAGCTTTTGCTGCTGCTGTCCTGGCTGATCAGCAAACCTCCCTGGGCGTTGTCCAGGCTGATCCGCCATCTGGGGTTTCGGATGGAGCCCGGCGCGGGCAGCTTGTCAAAGAGCTGGATCAGGTCCTTAAGGGTAACCGTATCATCCGTTGGCGCCTGAACCTGCAGGGCGGCGGCGGCGTTTTTCCTGATCCCGTCGTCGGCCTGGTTGATGCCCGAATTGATCAGGGCCTCGAAATGGCGTTCCTCCGGGATATCCCCCGCCTGGAAAAAGGATTTTAAGCCAACCCTGCCTGTTAATTTATCGTCTGCCATGGTCGTGATTTTCTTTTTTAAGAGTCCTTGGTAGTGATTAAAAAATAACTTCACCCTTTGAGATCCGTAGTTGTAGCTCGTTCGTCAGCTTAACCCTGCGAGAACCCTGCCTGGCTGATTCACTTCACTACAACTACGGATTTCACCCGGCTGAACTAGACGGGCGTGAAGTTATTTTTTAAGGGTTATTTATTTTCCGCGACTTTAAAGTCAAGATCCATCTTAGCATAGCCGATGCCGCTGAGCACCCGCTTCCGGGGATCGATGCTGTCGTCCAGGAACTCGATGGTATGCTCCGGCGACGACACCAGGATGATGTCGGGGCCGCGAAGCCGGGCGACGCCGTCCGCGCCGACTGCCACCGGCCCTTTCACCGGGCGGAGGCTGCCGTCGGAAGCCAGGCGTTCCATCAGGATCAGTTTCGGCTGGTCGATGAAGTCGACGTAGGGCCGGTTTTCTATAAAATTGACCAGCATGCTGAGGTAGACTTCCCTGCCGAAAGCGATTTCGGCGCCGTGGCCGAACGCCCAGGGCGATAAAAATTGCATGAGTTCCCGCTGCAGCTGGTCGGCGTAAAAATGGAAGTTCTGCATGTCCCGGAAACGCACCGGCGACCGCAGGTGCAGGTAGTCAAACCGCGGATTCTGCACCTGTACCCGGACGAAAGGAGGCGCCAGGCGCTGCAGGAAGTCCTGGATTTCTTTCAATTGCCGTTGGGGCGCCTTGGGTTCAAAGGGGTTGAAGGGCCGGCGGAAGCGGATATCCGGGATGACGACCACGCTCACTGTCCCGGGAGGGGCGCCGTCGTCCAGCAGGTCTCCGGCCAGAGCTTTTACCCGGTAAATGTCCGGAAACTGTTCGAGCACCAGGTGTTCGTAATCCCACATAGTGAGGGCCCGCTGTTTGTGGCGCAGGCGTTCGCTGGCCCGCCGATAGAAAGCGGATACCTGCTCGCGCTCCTTACCCTGGAAAGAAGAGTACGGTTGCGAGAAGGCCAGCAATCCGGGAATGGGTTCCTGGGGGTCCACGATGCTTCCCGGCGGCAGTATGCGGCCGAAGCTCTGGCCCTGATCCAGCCAGGTCGCCCGCAGCGCCTGCGGGTAGATGGCGATGGTGTCGTTGAGGCTTTGGCTATGCCGGTGGGCCCGCACCCGAATCCAGTACAAGCCGGCAGGCATGAGGGTGTGCTTGCTGGTAGCGGCAGCCGGCAGGCCGATTTGCACGATGCCGGTGTTCTGCAGCCCGTTGGTGGTGTCCAGCCGGATTTGTTCGCCCCGCAGTTCCAGCCAATTGTGGCCGGCCAGGCAGGCCCATTCCACGGCAGCAGGTGGCAGGTCGGGATTGGCGCTGCCCTCGGCCATCTGGAAGAGCAGCGACAGGGTCTGGGGCGGCGCCAGGTTGCTTATGCCCAGGTACAACTCGCCTTCAGCTTCATAGCGGGGCAGGAAAGGAAAGAACATCTTTTCTGTGATGATCTTGCCCTCCTCGTCCCCGGCAATTTTTCTCCACGCCCCGCTCGTGGCAACCGGGCTGTAGCCAAAAGGATGGAGGTGCAGCAAATGGCCGGCTTCCTCAGTATCCGCTGCCGGCTTTGCGGCCGGAGGCGGCAAGGGATCCTGAGCAAAGCGGGTCCGTTTTTCTTCCGGCAGGGCCACCTCTGCTGAAGTGGTATAATCGATGCTGAGGCTTTCGATGGCCGGGGTGTAAGGCTCTGCGAGCGGAAGGGGGTCGGAGTAGAAAACGGCCAGCGCTCTGCCTGCCGCGACATCATCCGGGACTCTGAGCTGCCTTGCCAGTTCATCGTGATAAGTGACCGTCAGTTCGCCTGCGGTTACTATGGGGCTTCCTGTGCCGGCAGCCACTTCGGCGGCGGCGGCGGCCACTTCAGCGGCTGTCTGAGTAGCTGTTGCTGCGGCTTCAGCCGCCGCCGTGGCGGCTTCAGTTGCCGCCCTTGCTCTTGCTGCCGCATCGGCTGCTTCTCTTGCTGCTTCAACTACTCTGGCGCTTGCTATATTTAGTGCGTCGGTGGCGGCAGCTACGTCTGCCGGGGCGGCGGCCTCAGCGGCGGCCAATGCGTGTGCGGCCAAAACCTCAGCATCGGCTAGTGCCTGTGCCGCTACAGTTGCTTCATTCTTTGCCGTTTCTGCCGCTTCCGCTGCTTCGTCATTTGCCGTTATTGCCGCGTCTTTTACATTTTCCGCTTCTACTGCTACTGCAGTTGCTTCGGCTGCCGTCATTTTATATTTAACCGTAAAACTTTCGACCGGCAAGCCCTGGGCCAGGCCGCTTTCGAGCTGAATGATCCTGGCCGGGCTTCCATCGACGATAATTTCCTCGACTGTTCTGGTTTCCAATAACTTCCCCTCCAGGGCATGCAGCGTGAGCAGGCCGGAGAAACGGCTATGCTGAAAGTCCGGGGCGAGCAATTTGAGCTCGAGATAGCGATCGGCTTCGAGCACATTTTGAGGTATCTGCAGCACCGGGTTGGGGTTCCGGATATACGGCACGTTATTTTGGAGAAAAACCTGATCAGGAGGGATGTTGGCGGAGATTTGGTTTTCCGTTTCACCGGGGTTTAATGGAAAAAGCGGATGGGTTGTCCCCAGCTGAAAGTGCCGGCGACCGTCGTGCAGCGCCATTTCTACCTGGAACGAATCATTCTTCAATCGCGGAACAGGCACGTCCAGGTTTGATCCCAGCATGAAATAGGATCGGTAATAAGCTTCTAATCCAGCTTCCGGCAGATTGCCCCATACCGGTTTCAGGGTAACGGACTCCAGGCGCTGAGCGGCCAGTTCCGGGTGGGCGATAAACAAGCGGCTGCTGACCCTGGGCACGGCCCCGAACGGCTCGAAAGGTTTCTGGGGGTCTGCCGCGCCGTCGGGAGTCTGCGCCTGTAAGTTTTTCAGGCCCTGGACGCCTACATGGAGCTTCACGTGGGTGAGCTGCAACTGGTTGAAAAGCTCGTAGGGCCGACGGCTTTCTTCTATGATATTGGAAGGCGCCGACACACCGGGGGGAGCGGGTTCAAAAACGTCGATCTTTTCCCGGTTGAGCACCAGCTTTATGGCGGGCCAGGGCCCGGACTGGGGATCATCGGCCAACGGAGCGAGGGGAGAGAATTCTTCACCGAGCAACAGGGTGATCACCAGCGAAGGATTCGGGTCCGGGTTAGCAAAAGGGGCAGGGCCCGGGCTCATCGCCGGGCGAATTTCAAACCCTTTCCAGTCCGGGACCGGAACCCACTGTTTTTCCGTGCTTACCGCTATGGTAAAGGGGAAAGGCAGCGCCTTTGGGACGAAGCCGGCGTCGGCCGGCACTTTTTCCAGTTTGCTCAAAAACTTTTTCAGCTTTTGGAGGTCAAAACTATCGGCATCAAAAGCCAGGGCAAGCGTCAGGGTGCGCCTGCCTTCCTGCAGGCTCAGGACAGGGGAAGTAAACACAAAGCCGAGCTCCCCGGTTTCCAGGATTTCCGCTTCCCCGGGGATGGCCGGGTCCGGTACCTTTCCGAAGGTTTTCCAGCGGGGGAAATCCTCCTTTTCGCTGAATCCGGGAACGAGCGCCTGAGTGGCGTCCCGGGCGACAAACAGGTTTTTCCAGCGGATGATCTCCGGAACAGCCCTGCTGCCAAACAGGCGGCGGTGGGCATCGAGCAGCAACTCGTCCGCCCGGCGCCATTTCCAGGCGGGATCCTTATAGGCCCAGTCCTTTTCCGGATCAAAAACGAACAAGCTGCGAAGGAAAAAATAATCCTCCGCCTGCATGCCAAAATAGCTTTCTATCTGGGCCAACTGCCGGCCTTTGATCTTATAGTATTCGTCGGCGATGGCTGGATTTGAGGCCTGTATGGACTCCTGTCCGCCGTGGGTTACCTCCACTGCCGGCGAGTTGGCCAGGCCGTTATTGGTGACTTTCAAAAAATTGTCCGGATCGCCGGCCGGCAACTGCAGGGAGAAGGACCGGATCAGCTCGACTTCGCCGTCGGGCGCCACCAGCCTGGGACTGCTGAATTCGAGATTAAAGCCTGGTATTTCCTGCCTTGAGGGGTTCTTCCAGGCCTTCAGGATAGCGCTCAGCGACGTATCCTTTTGCGGGAGGGCGATGATCAATGTATCGGCATTGGCTCCTCCAAGGCTAAATGTAAGGTTTGAACCCAGATGCACTGTCACTTTGGGCGCTACTATCAAGCCCTTATAAGCAACCCTTAAGAAACTACCCGATTCGGCGGCGGCGAGATGAAGGGAGAACTCCTTATCTGTTTCCAAATCTGTCCGCAGGCTAACCGGCGCCGAGGGGTCGGTCTTTGAAATCCCGGCCGAGCCGTCGCCGATGAACTCGATGGAGAACCCTTGTTTTTGCTGCATTTTTTGCCAGGCCTCCAGGACGGTTTCGGCCGGCGTTTTATCGCTGCGCACTTTGATGATCAACTGGCCATCTTCCGGCGACTCAAAAATTACCGGTTCCTTCTGGAATTCCTCCTGAATGACGGCCAACTGGGGGGAAGTTGAACTGCCGACGTATCTGAACTTCAAAAAATTATTGGGCCGGCCGGCCGGCAATTGTGCCGCGAATACTTTATTCAGCACGCCGGCCGGCAACAACACTGCCGGATTTGCCGGGTCATCAAGGCGCAGCCCCGGCGTACTGGAATGGAGGCTGAATGCGCCCTGAACCGCTGCATCCAGGCTTTCCCAGGCATCCATAATTTTGCTGAGCGAGGTATTGTTTTCCCTGAGTATGACCGACAGCCGGCCGGAAGGGGTGGTTTCGAAAGACACCGGCACGGAGGCATCCTCCTTCAGTATCACTTTTACGCCGGGCGCCTCCGCAGGGCCGTTGTTGTCATATATAACCTTCAGAAAACAACCGGGCCGGTTAGTCGGCAACAGGGCATATACTTCTTTGTTTAGCGGCTTCGGTGTCGTTGGCAGGATAGTTGGTTCGCCCTGGACTTCAAGCGTAAAGCCGCCTTTCTGTGGCTCCGATTTCCATTCCTCCGGGATGGCAGTCATATTTCCGGAAGGGAGAAGGGTAATGGACAATAAGCTTTTGTCCCAATCCCGGAAATCGAAATCGGCATCGCTCAATTTACAGATATACCGGATAAGGTCCGACAAGGTGTGGCCTTGCCGGTAATGCCGGTGCAGCTTGTTTTCTGATTTTAAAGTGTCGAGCGCTGTTATTGTGCCGGGATTCAATTCAATGGAGTCGGCATCAGCGGCCGGCGTATTTTCAATCAAAAGCTCAATGATCTGTTCAATGTATCTCAGCGTATCCATTCGGAGCTTCATCATAGCTTCGAATTCACTTTGATCGGGAAAACCGAGATTCCGGATAGCCTGGTTAACCAGTTCACGGCGCAGCGCTTCATCCGGGAATTTTTTCAACCGGAGATAGTCGATATACAGGTCGTAAACATCCTTTACGCCATCCAGGCTTCGGAACAGGCTGTCGGCGCCCGGGCTGGGTTTCCCGTCGATTTGTATCCCAAGAGCATTTTTGAAGTTAGCATCAAAATTGTTGGGGTCATCAATCTCAAAGGGCCCTCCCGAGGCTCTTTCCAGATAATCGTTGATGCCGCCGCCTTTTTTGCCCGCCACGTTTTTTCCCGGCCGGCGCCAGTTCAGCGGGTTTTCCCAGGCTTTGTACAATTCTACCAGGTATTGGAAGGCGGTGATCCGGAGGCCGGTCTTTTGCTCGATGAAAAACGCTAAATCATCCAGATTTTCTATCAGGAAAAAATCCAGTTTCCGGTCGCCGGGCCGGTTTTCAGGGTAGCGGCGGGGGGTATTTTCAGTGCCGGCCTGCCGGTAGGCCAGCTCCAGTTGTTTGACAAAGACCGCTTCGGGGTTGGCGGTATCTCTGTCAAATTCGCGGATGCCGGCGAGGGTGGCCACTTCCTTTTCCACGTGCAGGCTCATCAGCCGGCGGATTTGAGCCTGGTTGGCCAGCAGGCTCTCGTCGGTTTGGTAGAGGACGGGATCCCCTTCTTCGTCTTCGCCGGCAAACAGCAGGGTTCCATCGGGAATGAGGACCTGATCGGCTTCCGGTTCCAACTGAACGAGCAGGTGCACCTGATCGGGCTGCCCGGGCAGGCGCTGCAGGCCCAGCGCCTGCTGGTAGTAAAAATCGAGCTGGCGCCGGGTGATCTGGTTCATCTGCGCCTGCGCCTCCTGCAGCAGCGACAGGAAGGTGAGGAACAACGCAAAATGAGGGCGGGAATACCGCTCTTTTTTCTCCGGCTGGTGGTCGAAGCAGGACGGGTTTTTCAGGTAGGCCACCATCTCATTGAGGGCATCGCTGTCGCCTTCCAGGAAGCCGGACCAGTCGCCGTCGGGCTCGTCATCCTGGTTGAAATAGAGCAGGGTGGCGCTATAGCGCCGGGCAAACTCCAGGAGGTCCCGCAGGCTGCGTTCGTCCAGGGCAAAGAAGTCCGGATTCAACGCATTGGAGGCGCGCTGCTGCTGGCTGGTGCCGTCGCGAAAGCGTAAGAAATCGAATCCGGAGGAAGTGCTCATGTGGTTTTAAATGAGTGAATTTTACCCGGCTAAGCTTTAGCGAAGACGGGAAGTGATTGAGTGATTATCCGATACGCTGCTTTGGGTTTATGTTGTGTATTGAATTTATGTCGGCTTCTAAAATTCGCGTATCAGGCGTATCCTTGTATTCTCCCCAAAAGTGAGAGATGGTATTGGGGAACCGTCACTGAAGTTCATGCCTTGCAAGACACCATCTTCAGAACACAGGTATTCAAAATCTCCAAAAGTAGTTTCTTCAGCCGCTTTGCCTTCGTGTAGCACTGTGAACATTGTCTGCAATTGACCCAATGTTGGCAATACCCAGTCCTGTTCATTCGATGCGGCGTTAAATGTATCCAGGAAAGAGGTTACCTCTTCGGCTGAAGTTGGAACGCCGGCCAAGTCACTTGCGCTTGTCATTTGCCCGTGTAATCGCCGGTCATCTAAATCGAATATGATTCCTCCTGCTATTGAGTCTCCGATAGATAGTTCTCTCAATATCAAGATTCTTTTTTCGAGTTTTTGTATTCGGCTTTCCAGGGCAGCTACCCTTCCGTCCAGCGCCGTGACCTGGCCGGGGAGCGTTTCGAGCGGCGTTATCCTCCCCTCCAGCGCCGTGACCTGGCCGGGGAGCGTGTCGAGCGCCGTTACCCTCCCCTCCAGCGCCGTGATCTCGCCGGGGAGCGCTGCGCTTGCCTTTATCGTGCTCGCCAGCGCCGCGTGGCGGCCGGGGAGGGTGTCCCCGGCCGTCACCGTGCCCTTAAGTGCAGAGATGCGCGCGCGCGGGGGTGCGATCG
>JAGFJD010000375.1 GCA_024102975.1 Phaeodactylibacter sp.
ACACAGAGTACGCCGAGAAGGCACAGAGCCACACAGAGACCTGATTATCAATGGAAAAAACTCCGTGTACTCTGTGTTGACCTCCGTGCCTCTCTGTGTCCAAAACCATTTTGTCCAGTGGTGTGCACATAGGGGCAGGGCTATGTGCCCTATGCGAAACCTCCTATGTGGCCTATGTGGCAAAAAACACTCCGGCGCCCCCCGCTCCTGAACCACATAGGACACAAAGAACACATAGGGGCAGGGCTATGTGCCCTATGCGAACCCCCCTATGTGCCCTATGTGGCAAAAAACGTCTCTCCCCGGGTTCCTGCAACCTGCCAATTCAAAAAAAATCACCCTGCCCCCTCACCTGTTCCAGCAGCCACGCCCGTTCCGTCAGCACCTCTTCCCCTTCGATCGCCTTCCGCAGCCCTTCCGCCTCCTCCCGGTCGTGCCGGTTGAGGTGCAGCAGCTTCTGGGTATAGCGGATGATGTTGCGGTAGTTGCGGCGGTGGTAGCCGATGATGTCCTTGCGGCGCAGGAACACTTTCATCGCATCCAGGTGGGATTCCAGGGTGTCGAATTCCCCCAGCTCGTAAAAAGCTTTGATCATCAGCGTTTTGGCGGCCAGGTTGAGCAGCAGGTCCTGGTATTCGGATCGCTGGAGGTATTCCAGGGCATGGCCGTACTGCCGGCGCACGTAGGCCAGGCGGGCCAGGCTGAAGCTGTGCATGCTCTCCTGGTGTTCTTTGGGCAGTTTGTCCCTGAAGTCCCGGATGAAATTTTCGGCCCAGGCCAGTTCCCCTTCCTTGAGGGCCATGGCCACGGCGTTGCGGTAGGTGAAGCGGGAGATTTGCCCTTCCTGCAGCAGCATGCCGGTACGGAAGCCTTCCTTGTACAGGTCGAGCCCTTCGCGGGCGTAGCCTTCCCGGCCGGCGTTGAGCTCGCGGATGCAGTAGTTGATGGCGAGCAGGTAGAGGTCGCGCGCTTCGTCGGCGGGGAAGCGCTGGCTCTGGCGGAGCAGGATGGCTTTGAATTCCTGGAAATGCCTTTCCGGCTCGATCCCGCTCAGAGCGTGGTAGCAATGGTAATAGCCGGCGATGGTCGGGAAACGGAGCAGGCCTTTTTTGTCGACAAACCGCAGGGCTTCTTCCAGCAGCCCGAAATCGTACTCCCGTTTGTAGACGGCCTGGTGGGCGAGCAGGAAGCAGGTCTGCCGCAGCTTGCGGGCGACGAAGGCCAGGTCGATGGTGTCGGAGATTTCCTGGAGGTTGTGTTCGCCGGTGCGTTTGCGGCTGGCGGTGAAGGCGTACTGTTCGAGCTGGATGCGGTATTCGTATTCGAAATACTCGGCGTTGCGGATCGGCTGCTCTTGTTGCCGCCGGTTCAGCTGCCGCATCGTCTGCCGGAAATGCTTAGGCAGCCGCCGCTCGCGGTAGGCGCGCGCCAGTTCGGCCATCTGCTGCCGCTCGTCGGCCAGCCAGGGCTGCAGGGCGAGGTACGACTCGATGGCTTTGAGCAGCCAGCTCATGGCGTAGCGCACCTGTTGGGCATCGTAGGGCCGGCCGGGGTAAAGCGCCTCGAAGGCCCGCTCCTTGGTGGGGGCCGTTTTCAGGGTAAATAGCCATTCTGCGATGAACTCAAATAACAGAACCACGTCCTCCCGCTGGTTGAAAAAGGGCGAGCGGAGTAACTTGCGCAGCTCCCGCACTTCTTTTTTGTTCAGGCTCTCCAGCACGGCCAATAGTCGGCTGCCTTCCATTTTTGATTGAATGATATTTAAATGTGATTGATAAATTTAGGAATAGAGCTTTGTAAATATAGGCTTTTGAGCATAAATTGAAGTTATAAAAATTGATAAATGCCCTTTTTTGTTTTTGATATTGCCATTGCCTTCTCTGATCTTTGCAGCATAGAAAACCAGAATCCCTATGAAGATATTGAGACACTTTGTTTTTCTGGCCGTCAGCCTGCTTCTGGCCAATGTTTTGCCTGCCCAGGGCTGGCAGCGGGTTTATCCTGACACCGCCGGGGCGCTTGCTTTTTTCAGGGAGGCCAAGCCAACTCCGGATGGCGGATACATAGCAGTGGGAAGCCGCAGCCTCCCTACCGGCGCCATTCGGAATTACCTTTGCCTCCTGAAGGTTGACGCCAATGGCGAGCCACAGTGGGAATACAGCCACCGGGAGGGCGCGATCGGCCACGACGAGGGCGTGGGCGTGGCCTTAACGCCCGATGGTGGCTACTACGCCCTCGGCAATACTTCAGCGGACGGCTGGCAGTTTTCCTTCCTGCTGGTTCGCCTCGATGAGATGGGCGACACGATCTGGTCGAAAACCTATGCTTATCAGGATACCCTGACCACCACTATGGGGGCTTATGGCCGGACTGGCGACGGCGGCTTCGTCCTGGCCGGCAGCGTGTCCAGGCCCGATTCCACGACCGGCGTTTATTTGCTCAAAGTGGACGCTGCAGGCAATAAACAATGGGAGAAGTTCTACGGCTGGCCGGGCAACAATCCGTATCCTGCCCTGGAGGATATCGTACAACTGGACGACGGCGGCTACATCGCCGCCGGGCAGTGGGACAGCTACCAAATCCCCCACCTGGTGCGTTTTGACGCTCAGGGCGACAGCCTCTGGACCCGCTCTTTTCAGGTTTCCACCGGCGACGAGCTCTGGGCGGTGCGCCCCGCCCACGGCGGCGGCTTCATCGCCTGCGGCAGCGCCACCGGCTTTGCCGGCTACAGCACTTTGGTTATCCGGACGGATGATATGGGCAACGAGCTATGGCAAAGGTTCTATGGCCTTAATACCAAGGCTACCGACATGGAACTCACCCCCGACGGCGGTTACGTGCTCGCCGGATCCCTGGACAACTACATCTGGTATCCTATGGCAACCTCCGGTTTCCTGCTCCGGATCGATGGAGACGGCAACGAGCTCTGGCAGCGCAACTTTTCCAACACAACATCCGATTTTAACCGCCTGGGCAGCGTGGAACGCACGCCGGACGGCGGCTTCATCGTCGCCGGCGAGTCGCGCTGGAACCCCTTCCTGGCCAAAACCGACGGCAACGGCTTCTCCATTACCAACTGGCTGACGGGCAAAGTATTCCGGGACGAGACGGAAAACTGCAGCTTCGATGCCCCCGAACCCGGCCTGGACGAGTGGATCGTCCGCGTAGAAGGCGGCGGCCTCATACAGTATGCCACCACCGATACAAGCGGAGAATACAGCATCCTGGTCGACACCGGCGATTACAACCTCACCCTGCTGCCGCCTAACGCCTTGTGGGTGGCCTGCGAGCAGTCGGTGGATGTCAGCCTCCAGAATTTTTATGACACCACCCGCGTCGATTTTGCCGTTTCGGCCCTGGCCGATTGCCCCCTGATGCAGGTGGACGTGTCCGTGCCCTTCCTGCGGCGTTGTTTCGACAATATTTATACCATACAATACTGCAATGAGGGGACTGCCGCAGCAGAAAATGCCGCCGTAGAGGTGGAACTCGACCCCTACCTCAGCCTGCAGAGCGCCGGGCTGCCCTACGCCAGCCTGGGCAACAACCGGTACCGGTTCGAGCTGGGCAATGTGCCCTTCGACACCTGCGGCCGGTTTCAGTTTACCGCCTATCTCAATTGCGATTCCACCGTGCTGGGCCAAACCCACTGCGTGGAGGCCCATATCCTGCCGGACACGCTCTGTTTCGACACCGCCAGCACTATGGCGCTGATCGAAACGGAAATCAGGTGCGAGGGGGATTCCCTGCGTTTCACCCTGCGCAACGCAGGCGGCGCCGGAATGAATAACCCTTCAGAATACATCGTCATCGAAGACGACGTGATGTACATGAACGCCCCCTTTGAACTGGGTACCGGCGAATCTCTGCAATTCTCCCGCCCCGCCGGCGGCTTCACCTACCGCCTGGAGGCTCCCCGCCTGCCCGACAGCAACAGCGGGGAGTACGTCAGCTCCACGGTCGAAGGTTGCGGCTTTTTTCCGGGGGGCGGCTTCAGCACCGGCTTTGTCAATCAGTTTGCCCTGTTGCCGAACAGCCCCTTTGACGATATCGAATGCCGGGAGAACATCGGCGCCTACGACCCCAACGACAAGCAGGCGCTGCCCGTTGGATACGGCGAAGCGCACTTCATCGAGCCTGGTACAGACATCGAATACCACATCCGTTTCCAGAATACCGGCACCGACACGGCCTTCACCGTCGCCATCCGGGATACCCTTTCCGAATGGCTCGCCCCGGCCAGCGTCAAGCCCGGCGCGGCAAGCCACGATTACCGCTGGGCGCTGAGCGGCGAGAACGTGCTCACCTTTACTTTCGACAACATCATGCTGCCCGACAGCAACGTCAATGAGCCGGCCTCTCACGGTTTTGTGAAGTTCCTGGTCAGCCAGCGCCCCGGCAACCCGCTGGGCGCCCGCATCGATAACAATGCCGGGATTTACTTCGACTTCAATGCCCCCGTGATTACCAATACGGCCTTTCACACCCTGGGCAAAGATTTCATCCGGGTGGTCAACGAAGCGAACCCCGGCGCCGGCCCTGCCCGCGTACAGGTGCTGGCCTATCCCAACCCTTTCACGGAGCAGGCCACGCTGGTGGTGGAGGGATTGAAGATAGGCGACGGCACTTTTCTGCTATACCATGCCGACGGCCGACTGGCGCGCCGCCTGCCCTTCCGGGGCCAGCAGTTTGAGCTGTATGCCGACGGCCTGCCGGCGGGGATGTATTTCTTCCAGGTGATGGCGAACCGGAAACTGGTGGGAAGCGGGAAGGTGGTGGTGGGAGAATAATCGGCTGTATTGTTATACTTAACGGCCACACTACTAGACATTTTTCTGGACACAGAGTACGCCGAGAAGGCACAGAGCCACACAGAGACCTGATTATCAATGGAAAAAACTCCGTGTACTCTGTGTTGACCTCCGTGCCTCTCTGTG
>JAGFJD010000483.1 GCA_024102975.1 Phaeodactylibacter sp.
ATGTATGGCTTTAGTTAAAGGACCAACTAAAAACGCTTACTAACATGAAAGCAAGACAAGGTTTAATTATCCTGGCCGCTGTTTTAGGGCTTCTGCTGATCATTGCCGCCATTTGGGGCTTCAACCAGAACAGCAAGCGCAAAGCCCTCGAAGCCCAGAACACGGAACTCACCGGCACGGTAGAAGATCTGGAAGAACTCCGCACCGACCTCATCCAGGAGGTTGACAGCCTGCAGCAGGAATTCTCCATGCTGGCAGAGCAGAATGAAAACCTGCAAGGCACCCTGGCCCAGGCTCAGGAGACGATCGCCAAGCAGGAAGTGGCCCTGCGCAACGTCAAAGCCCAAAGCTCTTCCGAAATCAACAGCCTGCGGGCCCAGATTCAGGAGCTGATGGCCCTCAAAGGGGAACTTCAGGCCAACATCATGGCCGTACAGGCCGAGAACGACTCCCTGCGCGCCGTCACCGGCATGCTGGAAGCCGACCTGGGCGTAGCCCGCGACGAGAACCAGGCACTGGCCAACATCAACAAGGCCATCCAGGAAGAAGTGGACCGCCTCACCCTGGCCAACTTTAAAGCCACCGCCTTCCAGGTGGACCTGGAGCAGAAGAACGAGAAGGTCACCACCAAGGCGCGCCGGGTGCGCACCATCCGCACCAGCTTCGACCTGACCAACGTGCCGCCGCAATACCAGGGCCTGCGGACCCTCTACCTGGTCATCTCCGACGATAAGGGCAACCCCGTCCCGGCTACCAACCCGATCAAGGCTCAGACAGTGGTCAACAACCAGAAAATGGATATCATCGCCGTCAAAGCCAAAGATGTCGACATTACCGAAAACCAACGCCTGTCGATGGTCTATGACCTCGAAGATAAGCTCGCCGCAGGCTACTACCGCGTAGCTATTTACACCGACATCGGCATGCTGGGGGCTTCGAGCCTGAGGCTGCGGTAGGTGAGAGGGTGAGGGGGTGAGAGGGGGAGGGGGAGAGAGGGTGAGAGGGTGAGAGGGTGAGAACTCGGTTCCCTTTCGGAACAGCTCCCCCCCTCTCCCCTTCCCCCTCTCTCCCCCTCTCTCCCCCTCTCCCCTCCTCCCCTTTCCCCCTCTCCCGGTAACCCCATCTCCAAAACTGCCAAACCAAACATACGTGAAGAAATACTTACACCCTATTCTGCTTCTGACCTTCTCCCCTCTCCTCCTGCCGTCCTGTGTTTCGAAAAAGAAGCACCTGGAGGCCATTGCCGCCTATGATGACACCATAACCGGCCTGCGCAGCCGGCTCGACACCGCCAACAACCGCATCTACCGGCTCGACCTGGACGTGGCCGAACGCAAGGGAGAGAACAGTGCCTTGCTCGCCTCGCAGGACAACCTGCTCAGCCGCATCATCGAGCTTGACGACGAGATCGAGCGCCTGCAGAGCGAGTCCGCCACCCGCGTCGAATCCCTCGACGGGCGCCTCCAGCAGAAGGACGCCGTCATCGCCGACAAGCAGGGGAAGATCGACGCCCTGCTCGCTACCCTCAACCAGCGCGACCAGGCCATGCGGGAACTGGAACAGGCCCTCCGGGATACGCTGAAACAGGTGGACTCCACCGTTTACACCATCGAAGTGGCCAACGGCCAGCTGTCGGTAGCTCTCCAACTGAACTTCCTGTTCTATCCCGGCAGCACCAACAAGACCCACTCCGCCGGGCGCGACGCCATCGAGCGCATCAGCCGGGTGCTGGGCAATTACCCCACCCTGGAAGTCCTCGTCATCGGCCACAACGACAACACCCCGCTCCGCAGGAACAGCATGGACGACAAGTGGGAGTACAGCGCGCTGCAGGCCGCCACCATCGTGCAACTCATGACCAAAAAGTACGAGCTGGCCACCAGCCGGGTGATGCTCGGCGCCAAAGGCGAGTTCGAACCCCGGGCATCCAACGCCACTGCCGAAGGCCGGGCAAAGAACGAACGGATCGAAATCCGCGTCTTCCCCAGCCGGGAACGGCTGATCCGGGATTTGCGCCGGAGGCTGGAGTGAGGAGGTGGAGGTTGAGAAAACTACCCGCATAAAGAAATCATTGATCTTTTCAGTTTACTGGCCATAAACGCACATAATGAAAAACGCCCTGCTATTGCTGCCCCTTCTTTTCTTCCTCACAGCCTGCCAGCAACAGGTGGACCCCCAACTCCAGGAAGAACTATCCCGTGCCCGCATCCGCCTTCAGGAAATGGAGGCCGAGATGGAACAGCTCCGCGCCGGGCCCGGAAAAGGCCAACTGGCCCACATCGTCTTCCTGCACCTGCGGGAAGGCCTTTCTGAAGAAGAAACCGGCCAACTCATCGCCGAGATCAGAAAACTGGCAGCGTTGGAGATGGTCAAAAACCTGGAGGTCGGACGGATTGCGGATACGGGCGATGACCGCTTCATCTCCGATCACGGGCTGGCTTTCCAGATGATATTCGAAAACCTGGAAGTGTACCGCACCTACCAGGAGCACCCCGCACACCAGGCGGTCCGCGCCAACATCAAACCTTTCCTGGCTGGCCCGCCGGCGGTTTATGATTACTGGGTGGAGTGATTGTGCCTCTCCCTCTCCTCCTCTCCCTACCTAACCTTCTCCCGGCTCCACCTCGACCAATCCGCCAGGTAGTACTCCAGCAGGGCGGGCTGGTCGAGGCGGTTTGGCAGCAGGCCGCCGGGGTTATCGCTGTCTTTCGGGAAGTCGAACATGGCGCCGACGACGGCGGCGTCGAGGTACCGGACGGGCAGCTCCGTGCGGAAGGGCAGCACCTCCAGCGGCTGGTTGCCGGCCATGATGAAGCCCCAGTCGCCAAAGGAAGGAACATAGGTATGGTAGGGCAGCACCTGGCCGAAGCCGCTTTGCCGGAGCGTCTCGTAAATGCACCAGAAGGCGTTGCGGGTGTGGAAAGGGCTGCCGGCCTGGGTGGCGAAGACGCCGTTGGGCGTCAGGCGGCTGCGGGCCAGCCGGAAAAAGTGGGTGCTGTACAGGCGCGCCACCGCTTCGTTAGACGGGTCGGGCAGGTCGGAAAGGATCAGGTCGTAGTATTCAGTGCTTTCCCGCAGGAAGGCGCCGGCGTCCATAGCCACGGTGCGCACCTTAGGGTGATCGGGCGCTCCCTGGTTCAGGGCCCGGAGGTGAGGGTTCTCCCGCGCCAGGCGGAACACCTCGGGGTCGAGGTCGACGATCGTGATGGCCTCCACGGCCGGTTCTTTGAGCAACTCGCGGGCCAGCAGGCCTTCTCCCCCGCCCAGCACGAGGATATTCTTTTTGTAAGGCGCCGCCTGCATGGGCAGCAGGGCCAGCGATTCGTGATAGCGGTATTCGTCGGCGGAGGAGAACTGGATAATGCGGTTGATGTACAGGCGCACCTCTTCCTTGTTTTTGGTGAGGATGAGGTGCTGGTAGGGCGTCTGTTTCGAAAAGACGACCCGGTGGGCGAAAGACTGGCTGTCCCACGCCAGCAATATCGGGCGGGCGAAGTAGAGCAGGCCGGCGAAGGCAACCATGGAGAACAGAGAAAAGCCGTACAGCCAGTTCGCCGTCTTCCTCCGGATGTGTTCGGAAAAATACCACAGGATAAACACCCCGAGGCCGATATTGACCAGCCCGAAAAAAACCGAGGTGCGGAACACCCCGAAGAAGGGCAGCAGCAAAAAAGGGAAAAGCAGCGTGGCCGCCAGGGCCCCGAAGTAATCGAGCGACATCACGTTGGCCAGGTTGACCCGCAGGGGGTAATACTTCTTCATGATGCGGGCCAGCAGGGGGATCTCAAAACCGGTCAGGGTGCCGACAGCCGCCGTCAGGCCGATCATCAGCCCGATGTACCCGGCAGGCGACAGCCGTTCGAACCCATAGTACAGCAGGGGCACGCTGCTGCCTCCGATGATGCCCAGCAGGGCCTCGACGGCGATGAATGTAACGGCCAGGAGCGGATCGGGAAAGTATTTGCTCAGGTAGGACCCCAGGCCCATGGCCGCCATGTAAATCCCGATGGTGAGGGAAAACTGCCGGATGCTGTCTCCCAGGAAATAGGAAGTCGTCGTGCCGATCAGCAGCTCGTAAATAAGGGAACACAGCCCGGCGACGAATATCGCCAGAATGAGCGCTGCCTTTTCCGGCATCTTTTTTTGGAAGTCCATGCCTGAATATCTAAATTTACAAGTACAACTTTCGACGGCAAACTGTTCAAATGGAATACTGGCTCTCTCTATCCGCCCGAAGGTTACATGTTACCAATTTCCGGCTTTGCATTTTCATTCATAACCCAATGGTGGCAACCGGCTTTATGCGCCCTGGCGGGTAACACCCCCCGCCGGCCGGCGATCAGTAATGAACACGAAGCTTTTTTGCCACCATTAAAAACCTCTGTTCCATCATGAGAATCAAATGGATCCTTTACGGCCTGATCGCCGCTGTCGTCCTCGGCATTAATTTCTGCGGCGGCGATAATGTCGAAGAGTACACCACCGAAGAAGTCGTGACCCCCACGCAGGGCGTCGTTACCACAATGAAAGAAGTAGAAGAAGGCGAGTTCAGGATCGAGGACGAACAGGCGGTCCCCTCTCCGGAAGCGAGCCGCATCATCGCCAAATACATGGACGAAACGGCCGACACCTTCACCCTGGAGGAGGCCCGCCTGGCCGTGTCAGATTCGTCGGGCACCCAAAACCACTACCGGCACAATTCCATCTTCCGCATGGCCTCTTACGGGCTGATGGGCTACTTCCTGGGCCGCAGCATGGGTTCCTACCGGCCCAGTTCCAGCGCCTATATCGACCAGAATACGTACAACCGCGTCAACAATAACGCCGGGCAAACGCTGAATCAGACGGCGCGGCGGACCACCGTGTCCCGCCCTAAATCCGGCTTCGGCAGTTCCCGTTCCGGCAGTTCCACCCGCTCAACCCGTTCCTATGGTGGATGACCGCCTGATCGAGGTTGGGCGCCCTTCGCCCCGCTTCCTGCGCAAATACGGCCTGAGCTGGTTCGCCGAAGGCGAAAATGAGGATTATTTCGCCCCGGAAATACTGTCCGTCACCGAAACACAGGTCGAACACTTCCGCACCCAGGCGGCCAGCCTCTACGAGCTGGCCTGGCGCGCCGCCCGCCACGTGCGCGAACGGCGGCTCTGGGCTGCCGCCGGCATCCCCGACAACGCCGTCGAACTCGTCGACTACTCCCTGCGCGAAGAAACAGGCCTGCACCTGGCGGGGCGCTTCGATTTCGCCGGCGGCCTGGGCCGGGCACCCCTGAAACTCCTGGAGTTCAACGCCGACACCTTCTCCCTGGCGCCGGAGACGGCCACCGTCATGCCGCACCAGTTGGAACTGCTGCCGCGCCGGCAACGCCAGGGCGCCCGCCAGTACAACAACCTGCTGTCCGGCCTGGTACATGGCTTCCGCCGCATCCTGAACCACCACCCCAACCGCCACCCCAGCCTGCTGCTCTCCGGCATGGGCCACGAGGAAGACTGGCTCAACCTCGAACTCATCGGCATGGCGGCCCGCCAGGCCGGCTTCCGGGATGTGGAACTGATGGTGCTGGAAAAGGTCATCTTCTCCGAAGACGACGGCATCTTCATCGAACTGGGCCCCGACGAATACCAGCAGTTCGACTTCTGGTTCAAAATGGTTCCCTGGGATTTTATCGCTTTCGAAGAGCCCGAACTGATGGACCTGCTCACCCGGATCGTGAAGAAAGGCCTGGCGGTGGTGCTCAACCCTGCCTCCTCCATGCTGCTGCAATCCAAAGCATTGCTGCCCTTCATGCAGGAACTGGCGCCCACCCACCCGGCCCTGCTCCGGTCGGGCCTCAGCCGGGAAAGCCTGCCCGACAGCGGCAGTTACGTGGCTAAGCCTATCTTCGGGCGCACCGGCGACAACGTCAGCATTTTCCGGCATGGGAAAGCAGCGCAGTCCAATGAAGGCGATTACGGCAGTTTCCCCATGCTCTACCAGGAACTCGCCCGCTTCGACCAGGATGTGGACGGCGACTGCTACCAGCCCAGCATCTTTACCGCCGGCCAGGAACCCTGCGCCCTCTGCATCCGCCGCCAGGACGGCCTGATCGTCGACGACGATGCAGAATTCGTGGGGCATGTGATTGGGGGGTAAGGGGCGTTGTTTGTTGCCGGTTGTTTGTTCTTCGTTAAACCAGCAACCCGCAACAATCAACAATCAACTTACCCCTTCCCCTAAAACAAAAGATCATGGAAGACAAAAAAGAACTCGGGCGCCATATCATTCTGGAGTTGTACGACTGCCCGGAGCATCGGCTCAACGACATTCCGCTTTTGGAGAGCAGCCTCTGCCGGGCCGCCGGAGCCATGGGGGCCACCGTTGTCACTTCCCGTTTTCACCAGTTCGCTCCCCACGGCGCCTCCGGGGTGGTCATCATCCAGGAGAGCCACCTCACCATCCACACCTGGCCGGAATACCGGTACGCTGCCGTGGATATTTTCACCTGCGGCGAGATAGATATGGAACGGGGAGTGCAGTACCTGGAAAAAGCATTGGCAGCCGGGCACAGCGACTGGCGGCTGCTGAAGCGGGGGCTGGGGCTGGTCCGGGGCCAACAACCAACAAACAAGTAGTAAAACATGGGCAAGCAACTGACAACCATCACCGATCCACTGAAAACCTTCATCGAACAACAACACCTGTTCTTCGTCGCCACTGCCGGCGCCGACGGGAAGGTCAACCTCTCGCCCAAAGGGCTGGAAAGCCTGAAAGTCCTGGGCGGCAACCGGGTCATCTGGCTCAACCTCACGGGCAGCGGCAACGAAACGGCAGCCCACATCCTGGAGCAAAACCGGATAACGCTGATGTTCTGCTCCTTCGACAGGAACCCGATGATCCTGCGGCTGTATGGCACGGCCCGTTTCTTTCAACCCGGAGATGAGGCCTGGGAAACCCTCATTCAGGAATTTCCTCACCTGCCGGGCGCCCGGCAAATCTTCGATGTAACGGTGGAACTGGTGCAAACGTCCTGCGGGTTTGGCGTTCCCCGTTACCAGTACGAAGGCCAGCGGGATACCCTGGTCCAGTGGGCAGAAAAGAAAGGAGGGGGTGGGGTAAAGGAATACCAGCAGGAGAAGAACCGGCGCAGCCTGGATGGGAAGCCGACGGGCATTAGTTGATTTTTACCCGATGAATAAGGGAGCGATTAGTTGATTGGTTGCCTGAAAGCCGATGAAGCGTTTCTGCCTTGACTGACAATTCAGCATATAACCATCCCCAGCTTATCCGCAGATACGCCCCGCCAGCGCCACACACAGGTACTCTATGTCTTCCACCCGCGCCAGCTGTTCTATCCAATCTCCGGGGATGTCGTCGAAACCGTAAGCCAGTCCGGCCAGTCCGCCGGTGACGGCCCCGGAAGTATCTGTATCTTCCCCCAGGTTGACGGCGCGCAGCACGGCTTCGGAGTAGGAAGAGGTCGTCAGCAGGCTCCACAGGCTGGCTTCCAGGGTATGCACCACGTACCCGGAGCTGTAGATATTATCTTCGTGGACTTCGGGCAACTTGCCCTGCAGGGTGCGGCTGAAGTAGAACAGCTCCCGGCGGTTGAACTGCTGCGCTTCGGCAAACTGCCGGGCAATGGCCACTCCTTCTTCATACGCTTCCTGCGCGTGCCTGCCCCTCAGAAGCTGCCGGGCCACTTCCAGGTAAACGAAACAGCTGAAGACGGAGCGGAAATGAGCGTGGGTGATGCTGGACACATCACTGATCAGGGCGTACCGCTCTTCCACCTGTTTGTTGTAGGTGTAGAACAACAGGGGCAGAATCCGCATCAGCGAGCCGTTGCCGTTGCTGCCCTCGTCCATGCCGCCGGCCAGCTGGGGGGGCAGCTGCCGGCTGCGCAGCCGCTCGATGGCCGAGAGGGTCGAGTTGCCGATGTCGAACACTTCGCCGTGGGGCGTCCACTTCTGGCCGTAGCACCAGGCCAGAAATTGTTCGGCGATATCGTTCAGGTCATAACCCTGGCAGAGGCTTTCGGCCAGGCAGAAGGACATGGAGCTGTCATCCGACCAGGTACCCGGCGGCTGGTCGTGCGTGCCGTGGCCCCGCATATCGTCTACGGGGAACCGCTTCAGCCAGGACCGCCCGACGAACTCCACAGGCACGCCGAGCGCATCTCCTACCGCCAACCCGAACAGGGCGCTTTTGACCGGATATTCCAAGGTGGTTTTCGTTTTCTTTACTGACGAAAATAGGAATTTTATTCCTTCGCCGCCTCCTGCCTAAGTTTTTCTTTGGAATTTTCCCAGTTCAGTATCCGGTAGAAATCGTAAGTTTCCGGTATAGTGACCCACTTTTTTGCCTTCTGGTAATCCTGCATAGTCAGCACGTGCATATCGCTCAGCACCAGCTGGGAGAATTCGGTGTTGATGTCCACCAGGCGGGGCGGGATGAGGCCATTCTCGTCTTCGATGTCTTTCAGGAAAATAGGCCTGATCTCGGCAGTCCGGGTAGTGGAAACGATGCAGCCTTTGTGTCCCTGGTCGAATAGTTTTTTCACCCCCATGCCAAGTACGGTACAGAGGGTAAGGTCATAGGCTACCGGCCGGTGGCAGCGCAGTTCGTAGCCCATTTCCACCGGGCGGCTCTTGATCTGGATATCCAGTTCCTTGAGCTTTCGCTGCACCAGTACGTTGATGATATGCGCCTTGCTCACGTTGCCCAGTTCCGGGTGTCCGTGGGCGTCGTAGGTGAAAGTAATGCCGCAGTTCTTGATGTCTTCGTCGTCCAGAACGTGAAAAATTCCCTCGCTGACGATGGCCACTCCGTAGCCGATGCCTTCGATGAGCCGCTTGACCATAGAAGAAATGATCAGGTCGATCACTTTACTGAGAGTGATCCTGGTTTTATTGAACATCTCGGGGATAATGATGACGGGAAAGTGGCAGCTGGCGCCGATCTCAAAAGCGAGATGCCCGGCCGAGCGGCCCATAGAGGCGATCACGAACCAGTTGCCGCTGGTGCGGGAATCTTCGTAGATGGTATTGCCGATGGCCACTCCGGCGTCCTTGGCGGAGTTGAAGCCGAAGGTGGGCATGCCGTCCGGCAGCGGTATGTCGTTGTCGATGGTTTTCGGGACGTGGATATTCTGTATTTCCACCTTTTTCTTGGCCAGGTATTTAGCCAGGCGGTTGCTGGTCGAAGCCGTATCGTCGCCGCCGATGGTTACCAGCAGCTTGACGTTGTTGTCCAGGAAAAAATCGGCGGAGAACTCCTCGTCCTTTGGTTTGTAGCGGCTCATGCGCAGGGTGGAGCCCCCGCGGGGAAAGATGCGGTCGGCATAATGAAAATTGATGTTCACCGTTTCCGCCTTGCCGTTGAAGAGGTTCTTGTAGCCGTCGTGGATGCCAATGATGCGGTAGCCGTCTTTCAGGAAGACCTTGGCAATAGTACTGATGACGGTGTTGATGCCCGGTGCCGGGCCGCCCGCACACAGGATGGCGATCGACTTCTGAGCGGGTGCTTTTTTCTTAGGCATTTTGCGAAATATTTTTTTGGTTTAAAAATCCTTGCTGCTGTACATGATGCTTGCCACGAAGGCACAAAAGCTCCCTCCCCCATGGCCATCTGCATTCATGCCCGTCTCCGCAGGCGCCCCAGATTGAGGGGAACGGCCGTCCCGGCGAGAAATGCCGGAAACAGTATGTATAAAGGGCACCGCGACAAATTTACAAACCTTTGCGACATTATTTAAAACGGCCTTTTCCGCCTGCCCATATCTTTGCAATGTACTTTTCAAACCACATTCATCATCAGTAAAAACCCAATTGTCATGAAGAAAGCACTGAAAATTATTGCCGTTGCCATCGGAGCGGTTGCGCTGCTCATCGCCGCCGCCGCTTTTTATTTCAACATTAAAGGCATCCCCGATTACGAAGTAAAAGCCCCGGACATTACGGTGGAGGCCACGCCCGAGCGCGTCGCCCGGGGCGAATACCTGGTCAACCAAACCTGCGTGATCTGCCATCTGGGTAAAGACGGCAAGCTGTCGGGCACCCTGATGGAAGACGACCCCGGCTTCGGCACCTGGTATGCGGCCAACATAACCCAGCACCCGGAAGCCGGCATCGGGAAATACACAGACGGCGAACTGATGTACCTGCTGCGCACCGGCATCAAGCGGGACGGGCAGTTCGCTCCTTCCTTTATGCCCCGCCTTAACCACATGAGCGACGAGGACCTGAAAAGCATCATCGCCTACCTCCGTTCGGACGCCCCCCGGGTGCAGCCGTCCGAAATAAAACAACCACCTCACGAACCCACCCTGCTCGCCAAGGTAGTCTGCAACCTGGCCATGAAGCCCCTGCCCTACCCGGAAGCGGAGATCACTGCCCCCCCGAAAAGCGACGAGGTAGCCTACGGGAAATACCTGGCCGACGGCACGATGATGTGCTACATGTGCCACTCCGCCAGCTTTGAAACCGTCGACGAAATGGTGCCGGAAAACTCCCAGGGTTACTTCGGCGGCGGCAATATGGTTTCCAACCCCCAGAACCGGGCCGACGGGGCGCTCTCCGCCAACCTCACCATGCATCCCGACCATGGCCTGGGCGGATGGACGGAAGAGCAATTCGCCAGTGCCGTCCGCTTTGGGCAAGGTGCTGACGGCCAGGGGCTGAGTTCTGCCATGCCCAAGTTCACCCTTATGACAGACGAGGATATCTCCGCCATCTGGGCTTATTTGCAGACAGTGCCGGTTATAGATAATAATGTCGTGGCGGAGGCAAGCAGCAAATAGCAGGTTGCGGGTTGTTCGTTGCCGGAAAGGGAAACGCCTCTGACCCTGTTCAAGCCGTTTCGCTTTCCGGCAAAATGTGTTTTTATTGATGATAGCATGGGAGTTGCCTTTTCGGGGGCAGCTCCTGCTATCGTGACGCTTTCAGAAAAAGCGCAGGCATACAGAAGCTGTTTAAATTTAACACTTCCGCCGTCAACAATAACCCACCCGCCCTGTTCACTATGACGATCCTGCCTGCATAACTATCCTGAACTGAAAATCCTTCTGAATGCTGCATATCGAAGAATTTGACAAGGAGGCCCACCTCGACTGGATCGTCGTCAACGACGGTGTCATGGGCGGGGTATCCCGCAGCCGCATCGAAGTGCTGGATGACGGCACGGCCCGGTTTTCCGGTACCATTTCCCTGGAGAACAACGGCGGCTTCGCCTCCACCCGGGCAGCCCTGGAGCAACCGATACCTGCTGCTGTCTCCAAAATAGCCATCCGAACCAAAGGCGATGGCAAAAGATACAGCTTCCGCATCCGCACTTCCGGCTCCTTCAGCCGGGTGTCCTACAAAATGGACTTTGACACCCAAAAAGGGGAATGGACAACCCACGCGTTCGACCTGGCGGACTTCATCCCCACCTTCCGCGGCCGCACACTGGAAGGCGTTCCGCCGGTCGGGGCCGCCGGGATCAGAGAAGTGGGTTTTCTGATTGCAGATAAACAGGAGGGCGGGTTTGTGTTGTTCGTCGATTGGATCAGAGGGCTGAAGTAATGCGGTGTTTCTGCAATTTATCTTATCCCGGGAATGTTGCCCCCCTCATCCCCTGCGTAAAAAACACTTTTGATCCCGATACGCAGGCAGCCCATGCCGTTTTTCTCCGAAGGCTTCCCAAAAAGCGATGTTTTATGTACGAGAAAACAAAACCTTAAAAAAATGAAAATCAAATTACTACAAATAAAAATTTAATTAAACTCGATTGCCCTCCCGCTCACCTTCCGCAAAATCCGTCCAAAAGTGAACTTGAAGCCCCACCATGGCCGGCTTATACTTGCAGTAAACAATAACCAAAAAAGTTCACGCCATGAAAACCACCAAATTATTCTTCATTTTCATCGCCCTTTCCCTTTTCGCTTTCACTGCCTGCCAGGATGAAACCGCCGTGCCGGCACCGGAACCCGACATTCCCCGAGTCAGGGACATCAGCATAACCGAAATCCGCCTGCAGCAGGCGGAGGACGGCCTGTATGCTCTCAGCCTGGACATCAGCGTCATTCCCGGCGAAGTTGCCCCACAGGGCAGCTTCCCCGTGCGCATCTATGAGGAAAGCCGCCTGCTCCACTCCTTTGACATCAGCCTGGCCGGCATTCCCAGCGGGAAGTGCTGCCAAAACGGCAAATGCGAAGAGGTAGAAGGCTGGACGTACACCTGCGACGCGCTCTGCGACAACAACAGCCGCAGCGACGGCTGCAACTACCACCGCCAGCGGCAAGTATTCCTGGCGTTGGAGGCCGGCGCGGCCATTCGTGCGGTAGTCAATGAGGAGCGTTCCATCCAGGAGACGGCCGACGCTGCCGGCGGCAACAACACCATTCATTTCACCGTGCCGGAACCCCAGGAGCCCGTCGACCCCGCCAACCTGTATAACCCCTACGACGAGGTGGGCCGCCGGCACAACGAGCAAATCCAGGCCCTGCTCTACCGCATCGGGGCCGAACCGGCCTTTGCCGACCGGACACGGGACGAGCAGCAACGGGCCGTCCTGGAGTGGGCCGTGACGGAAGCCATGGCTGTCGATGAATCGGCCGCTGCTTTCGCCATGCCCAAATTCCTCTATGCCTACACCGGCCACGAAGGCGGCCTGATGCGCGAGGCCAGCCTGGAGGATTTCAAAACCGCCCTGGAGCGCCTGGATATTGACGAAGCCAACCGCCACCAGCTCGCCCACCTTTTCCAATTGCTGCAGGAGCATCCCCTTGAAGGGCGCGCCGATGTGGCACACCTGCTGGCTGCCATCCGCACCCTCGAAGCAGAATGGATCGAGGATCAGGGCGCTGCTTTGGCCGAAAAACCGCTGATTGCCGCTTCGGTGGCCCGCTACAGCCTGTACTTCTGGGCTGCCCGCCAGCCGGTTCCTTTCCAGGGGCCGCAGTTGTTCGGCATCCGCGAAGGGTTCTTTGCCGACGCGTTCGGCGCAGGGATCGGCGCGGCTGCCGGCGGCATCGGAGGCCCGAAAGGCGCATTGATTGGCGGATTGATCGGCGGGGTGGCCAGTTCGGTGGTTTTTGCGATTGAATGAGCAGTGAAGAGGTGCATTTGTGCTTTCGTGCATTTGTGTATATGTGAGGGGGGCCATGCCGGATTGCCGCCAGCCTGGCGGACCGGCTACCCCCGGGCACACCGAATGCACGAATGTGCCCGTACACGCTTCCCTCTTTTCTCCCCCGATTTGCCGATGCCGGACTTTTTCTTAAATTCAAGCCGACAAACCGCAAACATGTTTGTATGGCTATACGAAATGCCTGCTTGATATTTTTGCTGTTAACGGCAGTAATGGGGGCGGCTCAGAAAACGCCGGTTGATTCCCTTTGGCGGGGCCTGAGCCAGGCGGAAGGCGATTCGGCGCAATGGTTTTACCTGGTAGAACTGTGCGCCGGTTATTACCGCACCAATTCTGACTCGGCAATACTATTGGGAAAACGGGCCCTGGAACTGGCTGAAAAGACAGAGATGCCCCTGCTCAGAACGATCAGCCATAATACTCTGGGAGGCGCGTTTTGGTTCAAAGGCGACCAGGACAAGGCGCTGGAATACTATTTTGAGGCCCTGTCCATCTCCGAGGCCAACGGCCTGCAGCAAAACGCTTCTACCACGCTCGGCAACATCGGGATTATCTATTCCGAGCGCGGAGACCTCGAGAATGCCCTTAAATACCAGGAACGGTCCCTGAAACTGAAAAAGGAACTCGGCGATTCGCTGGGCATGGCGCGGGCGCTGACCAATATCGGCCTCAACCAGTTCCGGGCAGAACAATGGGACGCGGCGTTGAAAAGCTATGAGGAAGCCCTGGGGCTGGCAAGAGCGCTGAACGAGAAGTTCGGCGAGGGCCTGCTCCTGGGCAATATCGGCGCAGTGCTTGTGGAAAAAAAGAACTACGAACAAGCCCGGAGCTATTTCGAACAGGCATTGGAAATCCGGCGGGCCCTGGGCGACAAGAGCGGCATTGCCAACGACCTGAACAATATCGGCGCCACCTACCTGAAAACAGGGCAGGTGGATCAGGCCCTGCCTTATTTTCATCAATCATTGGAAATAGCCAGAGCTGTGGGCAGCTACTCTCTGCTCACCCTCCCTTACCAATCCCTGGCCGACGCCTACCGGCAAAAGGGCGAGTACCGGCAGGCATTTGAATACCAGGCCTTGCTCCTGGAGGCAAAGGACTCTATCAACAACCAAAAGGTGATAGAAAGCGTAGCCGAAATGGAAGCCAAATATCAGACGGAGCAAAAGGAAAAAGAGCTGGCCCAGGCAGAGCTGGAGCTTTCCCGGCAGCGCAGCGCCCGCAACCGCATCCTCTACGGAGCGCTCCTGGCCATACTGGCCCTTAGCTCCCTGGCTTTCTGGGCGCGCAGCCGCGCCCGCCTGCGCAAAAAACAGGCTGAACTGGAAAGAGCCGAGTCGGATAAGCTGCGGGAACTGAACCGCATCAAGTCCAATTTTTTCGCCAACATCAGCCATGAATTCCGCACCCCCCTGACCCTCATCAAAGGGCCGCTGCTGGAAATGGCTCAGGGCCGCTTCCAGGGCGACTATCAGAAGTACTACCGCATCATGTTGCGCAACAGCGATCGCCTGCTCCGGCTGGTCAACCAGCTCCTGGACCTCAGCAAGCTGGAAGGCGGCCGCATGGAACTACACCTGGAGCAGGGCGACGCCGGCCGCTTCATCCGGGCCATCGCCCATTCTTTCGAAAGCATGGCTGCCCGAAAGCAGATTCAATACAGCATTGAAGTCGGTGAAGGGCTCCAAACTGCCTATTTTGACCGGGATAAACTGGAAAAAATACTTTCCAACCTGCTGTCCAACGCCTTTAAATTCACCGGCGAAGAAGGCCGGGTAAGCCTGCAGGCAAAAGGGCTGGAAAACGGGCGGCGGCTGCACCTGAAAGTGCAGGACAACGGGATCGGCATCCGGCAGGCGGAATTGCCGCGCATTTTTGAGCGGTTTTATTCAGCCCCCCCCGGCCCCCCCGAAGGGGGAGAGGTGCCGGGAGAGGGCCCGCTTGAACGGCCCCTTGTTGCCAATCCCCCCCCTTCGGGGGGCGTAGGGGGGGCTGGAACCGGCATCGGCCTTGCCCTAGTCAAAGAGCTGATAGAGCTTCACGATGGCCGCATCGAAGCTCAGAGTGAGGAAGGCAAAGGCAGTACTTTCTTGGTGTCTTTGCCAATTGGGGAGGCGGTGTTGAAGAGAGGAGTTTTGGTGGGAGGGGAAGGAGATGCTGTGGATATTTACCCGGCCGGGGAACGAGGACGGGCTGTGGATGCCATGGATATTGTGGATGCTACGGATGCTGCGGCATCAACAGAACCTATAGAGTCAACAGCATCTGCAGCCACAGCTCCCACCTCCGAAGAGATCATCCTCGTCGTTGAAGACAACGAAGAAGTCCGCCAGTATATAACAGACCAGTTGCAGGCACAGTACCGGGTGCTGACGGCCCCCGACGGGCTGGAAGGGCTGAATCTGGCCACACGGCAGGTACCCAGCCTCGTCCTTACCGACGTGATGATGCCCGGGATGGATGGCGTAGAACTTTGCCGCCTGATCAAAGAACAGGAAACTACCAGCCATATTCCCGTCATCATGCTGACCGCCAGGGCAGATCGGGAAGACAAACTCGAAGGGCTGGAACAGGGGGCCGACGACTATCTCACCAAGCCGTTCGACGCCGAGGAACTGCGGCTGCGGGTACACAACCTGCTGGAACGGGGCCGCCGCTGGCGCGAGCGTTTTAGCCGGGAGGTGAGCTTCAGGCCGCAGGACATTGCCGTTACCTCCACTGATGAGGCTTTCCTCAACCGGGTGGCGGAAGCCATCGAGAACCACCTGGAAGAAGAAAATTTCGGCGTCCCAGAACTGGCCAACGCCCTGAGCCTGAGCCGCAGCCAACTGCACCGCAAGCTCAAAGCCCTGAGTGGCAAGTCCCCCAGCCAGGTGATCAAGGAGATGCGCCTGCAACGCGCCAAAGCACTCCTGGAGCAAAAAGCCGGCAACGCCTCCGAAGTGGCTTTCATGGTCGGTTTCAACAGCCTGGCGTATTTCTCTACTTGCTTTAAGGAGGCTTTTGGGGTTTCGCCGAGCGAGGTTTAGGTTGTGTATAGGTGCATTTGTGCCTTTGTAGAGACGGCACGATGTATGGCTTCAGGCGAAACGCATACACGAATGCGCCAATGCACTTACACACATTAAACCACTATCATGCAAACCCTCATCGACCACTTCTCCACCCTCACGCCTACCCTACAGGCCCTTTACGCCACCCTCTTCACCTGGGGGGTGACGGCGCTCGGTGCTTCCCTGGTCTTTTTTTTCAAACGCGTCAACCAGAAAGTGCTGGACGCCATGCTGGGAATGGCAGCGGGCGTGATGATCGCCGCCAGCTTCTGGTCGCTGCTCAAGCCGGCGATTGAAATGACGCCCCAGGTCAGCAACGGGAGGGCATGAGCCGGAAGAAAGCCTTTTTCTACGGACAGGCGTCGGGGGCTGTCGAACCGGTATTCGGCGTGCTGGGTGCTTTCGCCGTTTTGTCGCTGCGGCCTATCCTGCCTTATGCCCTGGCCTTCGCCGCCGGGGCCATGATCTTTGTCGTGGTGGAAGAACTGATCCCTGAGGCGCACCGGGGCGGGAATGAAGATTTGGTTTCCTTGTCAGTGATCGGAGGATTCAGCATTATGATGGTGCTGGATGTGGCGTTGGGGTGAGGGAGCAGCGGTTATTGGTTATTTGGTTATTGCCGGAACCAGGTTTGAACAATGGTTGTCCTCAATAACCAATAACTGCCCCTGGCGCCCAAAGGTTGATAACCGCTTAGCGACGTGCGATCAATAACTGTCAGGTTTCCTAGGAGCGCTTTTGGCTTTACCCTTCGTTAAAGAACCGCCTCCCTTAGCTATGGCTAAGGTCGGGAACCTTTGCCTCGGTTAAAGCCAAAAT
>JAGFJD010000449.1 GCA_024102975.1 Phaeodactylibacter sp.
TTTAGCAGGGCAACCTGTAAGGCAAGGGGTTCGGTTTGTGACCTTTATGTCCTATATTTGGGGCGAAAATGGCAACTGGCCGGGTGTTTCGGTTTGGTGGTTTTGCGGCCGGAAAGGTTGCCGGGCTTCGCAGCAGGCATGCATCGGGCCAACCGCAGCACCCCATCGCTAATTAGTCATCAAATAGCAGCATTTTGAATACCACGATACGAATAGGCACCCGCGGAAGCAAGCTGGCCCTGTGGCAGGCTGAATACACCCGCCGGCAACTCAGCGCCGCAGGCATAGAATCCGAACTGGTCATCATCAAAACGCAGGGCGACCGCATCCAGCACCTGAGCTTCGACAAAATGGAGGGCAAGGGCTTCTTCACCAAAGAGATCGAAGAGGCATTGCTCCAGGGAGATGTCGACCTGGCGGTCCATTCCATGAAGGACCTGCCCACCCGTTCGCCGGAGGGGCTGTCCATCTCTGCGGTGTCTTACCGCGAAAACCCGGCGGACTGGCTGGTGGCCCGCCGGGAAACTTTGCAGGAAGGAACCCTTTTTCAGCTGAGGGAGGGCGCCGTCGTCGGCACCTCTTCTGCCCGCCGAAAGGCACAAATGCTGGATTTCCGGCCGGACGTCGAAATCCGGGACATCCGCGGCAACGTGCCCACCCGCCTGCGCAAGCTCCGCGAAGGGCAGTTCGACGCCATCATGCTGGCCGCGGCGGGCCTCACCCGCCTGGAAATGGATGCCTCCGAATTCCACATCGTCAAATTCAGCCCGAAGGAGTTCATCCCCGCCCCGGCCCAGGGCGTCCTGGCCTGGCAAACCTGTACCGATGACAAGGCTACGCGGCGGGCCCTGAAACACATCCACAACGCGGAAGTGTCGGCCGTCACCAATGTCGAACGGCGGGTGCTCAACCTCCTGGACGGCGGCTGCCAGATGCCCCTGGGCGTTTATTGCGAGAAGGACGCCGAGGGCAACTTCCACGTCTGGGCGGCTAAGGCCGATGCCTGGAATGCGCCGGTGAAAAGGGTGCGGATTTCGCAGAGTACCAGCCACATGCTGGCGGAAAGGGTGGTGGAGGCGTTGGGGGAATAAAT
The DNA here is from genome assembly GCA_024102975.1 of Phaeodactylibacter sp. Classification (GTDB taxonomy): domain Bacteria; phylum Bacteroidota; class Bacteroidia; order Chitinophagales; family Saprospiraceae; genus JACJXW01. The sequence goes on from JAGFJD010000449.1 coordinate 1,094, forward strand.
GGTTTCGTGGTTGGCGCAGGTTCGTGAAGCGATGAAATGATGAGGATGGTAAAACGCTTTCCGTTTTTCTGAAATAATGGCTTTCAACCTGCCGGGTAGGCTGTTCAAAATAGCGGGTTTTTTGGAAAAAACTTCCCCCTATTTTTGAATGCTTTGTCTGACATTTTTTAAAGTTCATGCCCAGGAGCCAAGTTCAAGTTCAAAAACGGCGCCGCATTACGTGGACCTGCTCCTGCTGCGCCGCCCGCCTTTCCCGGCACCCCACCAGTTTGCATTCGAACTGAAATTCCTCCACCAAAAGAAAGCGGCAGGACTGCCGGCCGCCATCGACGAGGGCCGCGCCCAGTTCCTCCGCTACCTGGAGCGGGAGGATTTGCAGCAACTGGAGAGTCTAAAAGCCTGGCTGGCGGTGTTTGTGGGGGCAGAGTTGAGGCATTTGGAGGAGGTGGAAGGGGAGTGAGGGGCAGCTTTTTACCTCGGGCGGCAATTTACTATTGCCGTGCGAGTTGCGCTCCACAACACGTACTGGCTGCCCTGTATGCCCTGCACGATGGCGTCCCACTCGAAATTGGTGAGGTTGATGGCCGGCATGGAGATGGATTTAGTTTGTTCAGGTAAATATACTGGACTTAAGGGGAGTTGCAAAATAGGGATTTGGCTTTAAAAAACGCTTCATGTGCCAGAAGAGTAAAAAAAGACAAATTAAACTTGATTATGTAATAATAATTTGTGTAAATTTCGAAAACAGCTTGCTATTTAAGCGAATGCCTTTTTAAGATTCCAAACTGATTTGGCAAATATAAGTAATCATTTTCCCAAAACTTGCATCCAGGCCAATGGTCAAGACGAATCCTGCGAAGAAACCAACAACAACAAAGACCAGCAAGTATCTTACCGTGATCCTTTTGCTGGGAGTTTTTGCAATGGTTATTCATTACTCATTACCTTTGCCAAAGGGACTGGAAAGAAATCCAGATGGCACCTATTCTCCAAGCCTTGAACGACAAACCAAAAAGGAAAAGGAACAACAGCAATTAGATAATTGCGAAGTATATAAATTAACGGCTATTGAAAATGGAAATTACATTTGTTGGAATTGTCCTACCGGAACAATATATTTAAAAGCAGGAATGGTATGGCGATACGGATATACCTGTACCGATAAAAGATATAGTAAAGCTCAATTAGAGAGATGGGGTGTCTCATATACTCCTTTCTATTGGGGCAATTCAACTGAATGTATGAAAGTCGAAAAGGATTTTATTTATGGTTATCCGGAGCTTCCCGAATACCCTCAGGTTGTAGCTATTAACAAAATTTACCTGCTCCGCCCGCCAGGAAACAAAGAAGATGACTAATGATGATAACACTAAATGTAAGAACCAACGACGCCGGCATTTTCTGCCTGCTCTTCCAATACCTGATCGAACATCTGATCGAAGGCAAGCAAAAGGAGGAAATTGACTGGCCATTAGTCCACACCCTCAACAACTTGTTCCTCAAAATGGAAAAGGTCAGCGACATCGTCGATGACGTCCTGCCCGTGAAGCTGACAGAAGAGGAAGCCCGGACTTTCTATTTTACCCTCACGCAGAAAAAATACCTGGAAGCCTTAGAGGCTAACCCGGAAGCTATGGAAGGCAGTTTTTATGAATCCTTGCTTTTCATTAAGGAAAAGACGATCCATAAGTTAGCGGCCAAGCTGAAAATGGCGGCCTGATAAAATAATGCCTGTGGCGACACAAAAATACCAGGGATTTTTAGAAGACCTCATCCCTATCCTCAAGGACGAAGTGAAGAGGGTGAAAGATGGTAAAGACGAAGGCGACTACACTGCCGGCCTGTTGCATGAGCACTATCATACCCTGCTGCTCCTCCAGCAGCTATCCATTGAGATCAACCTGCCGCTGGGTTCGATTGGGTTGACTGATATTTTGGAACCCAGCCACCAATACGGTGAGGTGCCACCCGCTATAAATCCTTCCGCCTTCAAAAAGCTGATTCAAGAACTGGTGAAAAATCTTAAGCAAAAAGCCGTTCACCTGAAACAAAAGAAAACCAAAAATGACTTATTCCAGCAGGGGCAGCTACAGGCCTTCTACACTATCCTGAGCATCATGCAGGAACAGGCAGAATTGTCCTTTGACATCGAATTGAAGGAAATAGGACTGGAACAGGTGGAGTTGTCGGATTATATGTAACCGTTTCATTGTTTTTCTCCGCCCTCCCGGAAACAAAGAAGATGAGTAACCGTGTATTCATCAGCCGCGAACTAAAGGCGGACAGCATCTTCCGCACCCGCCTCGAAGCCATAGGCGCCGAAGTGATCGGCCAGTCCCTGATCGAATTCGCGCCGGTGGTCTTCCATGGCATTCCACCCTGCGACTGGATTTTTTTCTACAGCAAAAAAGCAGTCTGTTTTTTCTTTGAAGGTCTGGGAGAGAAGCTGCTTTCGGAAATCAAATGGGCGGCCCTCGGCCGGGGTACGGCGGCAGCCCTGTCGGCCCGGGGCATCACCCCCGGCTTTATCGGCACCGGAGAGCCGGAAGGGGTGGCGGAGGCATTCGCCATAGAGGCGGCGGGCCAGCGCGTGCTGTTTCCACAGGCGCGGCAGTCCCGGCAGTCCGTGCAGCAACTGCTGGGAGATAAAATACAGCCTGTCAGCCTGGTCGTTTACGACAACCAACCCCGGCGATCGTTCGATATTCCGTTTTGCCGGGTGCTGGTTTTTACCAGCCCTTTGAATGCGGAGGCTTACTTTGGGAAATATACCCTGCAACCAGGGCAGTCGGCAGTAGCCATCGGGGAAACTACGGCAGCGACGCTCCGCCGGCTGGACGTGGCGGAGGTGGCCGTAGCGGAGGAACCCTCGGAGTCGGGGCTGGCGGAGGTGGTGATCTCTTTGCTGTAGAGCAGAAAGGAGCTTTTTGCCCGTTTGTCTGGCCAGCCGGATAAATCTTCGCTATTGCTCATCCGGGTAAAATTTGCGGTGTGTGATTTTTGATTTGCGATTTTTGATGTGCCCGAAAAGAGCCGCCATCACTGTGCAGCCGGAGGCGGGCAAATTTTAACCGGCTCGAATGAGACGGTCAAACGTCGCAAATCAAATATCGCAAATCGAAATTTTACCCCACCCCTGTACCAATTCCTCCGCCATGCGTTAGGTTAAGAAAAAGAACGAAACATGAAGTTGGATTTAATAATTTTTACCGCTGCCCTCGCCCTTTCGGTTTTCTCCTGCCGCAATCAGGACAAAACCACCCCGGAATCCCAGCTGCCTCCCGAATACCAGGATTTCGCCGATTTCTACGAGCGTTTTCACCAGGACAGCGCCTACCAGATGGAGCACATCATCTTCCCCCTCGAAGGCCTGCCTCAGCAAGCCGACAGCACCCTGATCGCTGAAGGCACCTTCCGCTGGCAAAAAGAAGGCTGGCGCATGCAGCGCGGCTTCGACCTGGCCAGCAGCAGCTTCGAGCAGCAACTGATCCCGGTCAGCGAAGACCTCATCATCGAAAAGATCACCCATAAGGCCGGCGACCTGGGCATGCAGCGCCGCTTTGCCCGCCTCGGGGAAGACTGGTACCTGATCTATTATGCGGATTTGAACCGGGTGAAGGAGAAAAAAGGCATTAATATTGAAGGAGGGTTTTAGAGCATGTTTGGAGGTAGTGCTTTTGAGGCGAAAATGTCAGATTTTGGGTTCTCACGAAGGCATTTTTCCGCCCCATAGCAGCGCTACGGGGCGGAAAAATGGCAAAGTGAGGTTCCAAAAGCTGGCATTTACAGCCAAAATGACTACCTCCAAACATGCTCTAAA
>JAGFJD010000466.1 GCA_024102975.1 Phaeodactylibacter sp.
GGCGCGCCGGCTACTACGGCAGCACAGCATTGATGGAAGCCGCCATCTCCAACGACACCGCCATGGCCCGGCTGCTGCTGAGCCGCGGCGCCGACGTCCACCGGCGGGATACCTTCGGCGACCCGGCTATCAACTGGGCGGCCTATTACGGGCACGTCTCCGTCACCCGCCTCCTGTTGGAGCAGGGCGCTTCCTGGGATGTCGCCAGCCGGCACGGCACCGCTCTGGATATAGCCGCCAAGCAATGGAACCTGGAGCTGCTCGGGTTTTTCATCAGCCGGGGCGCCGGGAAGTCCGTTCAGGAAGAAAAAGCGCGCCAGCTGTTGATAGCGGCCCGAAACGGAAAACGGGTGGAAGTGGAATACTGGCTGGAAAAAGGCGCTTCTCCCGACCAGAAAGACGAACTGGGAACGCCCGCCCTGGCCTGGGCCGCCGCCCGCAGATACTACGATATTGTTGATCTTTTACTGAACTATGGCGCAAACCCGGAGGCATTTAACCGCACCGGCCAGACGCCCCTGGCCGCTGCTGCCCGCTTTGGCCATGAAGGTATCCTGCAACTGTTGCTCGCCGCCGGGGCCCGCCCCAACAGTGCCGGCGAACCCTACCGGCTCACGCCCCTCATCAGTGCCGCTATCGGAGGGCACGCCGCCTGTGGCCGCCTGCTGCTCGAAGCCGGCGCCGACCCCGACATCCCGGACGGCATCGACGGGTTCACCCCCCTGATGTTTGCCGCCACCCACAACCACCCGGAGATGGTCCGGCTGCTGATCGAATACCGGGCTAATCCTTATATAAAATCCAAAGATGGAACGGGCATTTACGAGCTGATCAGCTTTTCCGCCAACCCGGAAATATCCAAAATGATCGAAGCTTACGTGTTAAACAAACAGTAGTGGCAAAACCGGATTACATACAGGTGTTCGAACACCAGCGGCTCCTGGTGGGCGAAATGGCCGGGAGCGGGCCGTTCACGGAGGCCCATTTTCAGGCCCTGGCCCGCCACGCCGCCCCGGAATGGGAGAAGTACTTCAGCGTGTTGCACCGTGGGATACGGTTCTCAAAATACGTCGGCGTGATCCAGGCCGGCGGGCTGACCGTCGAAATCCTGCCGAAGGCCAGCCGGCCCGGCGAACAGGGCCACCACCTCTGGCAGCATGTGCTGCTGGACATGCTTCGGGCCTGCCGGTTGCTGAAAGCCGACCAGCTGCCGGCCGCCGATCTCCGCCTCCGGCCGAACTCTATCCTGGACCATTACATCGCCATGTTCCTGGAAGAGGTGGAAACCTTGCTCCGGCAGGGCCTCTCCCGGGAGTATTGCCGCCGTTCGGAAAACCTCCCAGTGTTGAAAGGGCGCCTGCTTTTCCACCGACAAATCCAGGAAAACCTGGCGCATGCCGAGCGCTTCTTCACCGAGCACGGCCGGTACGGATACGAACACCTCTTCAACCGCATCATCAGCAGCGCCCTGCAGGCGCTTCGGCAGTTCCCGGTGGCGCCGGCGCTGGAAGGAAAGCTGCAGAAATTGTCGCAACAGTTCCCTTTGCTCCCGGCCGTAGATGCCGGCCAGGTGGAATGGGCCCGGTTGCCGTTCGGGCGAAAGACGGAAAGATACCGGTACGCCGTGGAGGCTGCCCTGCTGCTCCTGCGGCAGTATCGCCCCGACATCCGGGCGGGCAGCCGGCCGCTCATCGCTATCCTGTTCGATATGAACCTGCTGTTCGAGGAATACGTTTTCCGGCAACTGGCCAACCTGAGAATCGAAGGGCTGCAGGTATACCGGCAGCTGAGCCGCCCCTTCTGGGAGCGCCGCTACATCCGCCCGGACATCGTCCTGGAATACGGCGCCCGGCGTTTCGTCCTGGACACCAAATGGAAGGCCCTGCCCCGGGCCAGCCCCAATATGGACGACCTGCGGCAGATGTTCGTTTACGCCCAGTTTTTCGATGCCCCGCATGGCGTGCTGGTCTATCCGCAGGCTTATGGCGTGGCCGACCTTCCGCCTGTTCCTTATTCTAAGGCATCTCCCGGCGGCCGGCTGGCGGATTGCCGGGCCCTTTTTGTGGATATTATCCGGGACGGGGGCCTCAACCGGGGCATCGGGAAGGACATCATAAGCGCGCTCACTCCAACGCCCCCACCCCCCTGAACAACTTCTGATAAACCCCCGAAGAATCGCTGGCGAAATAAGCATCCGGGTTATAATTGGAAAAGATCACAAACGGCTTCTCCCGCGTAGTATCCCGGTAGACAGTGACCCGAAACGGCTCCTCAATGTTATTCCCGGACAGGCTGAGCTGCTGCCGGGGCAACTGGCCCGCTGCCAGCTCGTCGAAGTCGTCGGCAAAAGCGGTGCCGGACAGGTTGCGCAGCACGTTGAGGTAATTTTCCACTTTCATGGAATCCAGCATCAGGCCGTCAGTTGCCCAGCCTTCCGGCGTTTTCTGAAACCGGATCAGGGTGTCTTCCAGCTGATATTCGAAAGCCGTGACTTCCATCTCCCGCGTCATCCGTAGTATGTCTTTATTGCGGTAGCTGTCAAAGCCCTGGCCCATGCTGATGATCTGCATGCCTTCAACGGCGTAGGTCTCATTCTCCCCGCTCAGGCGGATAAAGGAGGTGATGATGGGCTGCTGCTGCTGAAACTGCATCTGCTGGGGCGCTCCGGGCGCCTGCTGGAAATCGAACTTTCCGATGATGAAGTCTTCCAGCAGCTTTCCGCCCTGGCCGTATACCTGTACGCGGGTGCCGGATGTATCCGCCACCTGGTATTCCGCCCATTTGTCTTCGCTCTTGGCAGCGATGTGCTTGGTCTTGATCAGGCTGAGGTTGGTTAGCAGAGACTGTACGGCGCTTTGGGCAGCCTTGATGCTTAAGGCATCCCGCGTGGCGATCCACTGGCCGCTTTCCTTTTTCAGGGTAAAGGGCGGCTCCTCTCCCCGGGGGTCTATGGTTATAGAATTCACGGCCGCCGTATCCACTTTGATCAGCTCCGTGCGGAAGGATGTTTCTTTATTTCCCGATAAAAGCCTGGATAGCCCGTAAATAGCGAGCAGGGCTACCAGTACGAAAAGCAGGATCTTGTTGTTCATGATATTCTGCTGTTTTTGGTATGGTTTTGCGGTATTTTGGTGTTGTGGTGTTTCGGTGTTTTGGTGTTTTGGTGTTGCGGTGTTGTGGTGTTGCGGTATTTTGGTGTTGCGGTATTTTGGTATTTTGGTGTTTTGGTGTTGTGGTGCTGTGGTGTTGCGGTATTTTGGTGTTGTGGTGTTGTGGTGTTTTGGTGTTTCGGGGTTTTGGTGTTTCGGTACAACCCGGGAAATACCCGAGGGCATCCCTTCCCATTTCCCATTTCCCATTTCCCCCTCCCTACTCCCCATTTCCCATTTCCCATTTCCCATTTCCCCATTTCCCATCCCCCATTTCCCCCTCACACATACCTCTCCTGCATCCTCCTCAGCCTCCGGTTCTTCTGCTGCTGCAGCCGGACGAACCCGTATATCAATACCAGCAGGATCGGCAGGGCGAAGTTCAGGTATTTCAGGAAAGTACGTTTGCCGCTGGCTTCGTCGCTGAGGTACTCCTGGTCGATGGGGCGGGACGCCACCCCCTTCGTCCGCAGTTCGATCAGGCCGGTATCGTCGGAGAGCCAGTCGATGCTGTTGGCCATCAGGCTGATGTTGTCGCCCCCCTGCCGGCTCTGCCCCGTCACCGGAAAGTCGCCGTCGCCGATCACTACAATTCTGGAGTAGGCATTGCCCACCAGGTTGCCTTCCAGGACGCCGCCAACGGTGAGGCTGCTCATCGGGAAATCCGTATCCCGCCACTGCTTGTTGATGTCGAAAAATACCGGAGGGTTGGCGATGCCCGACTTTACGGAAGTGAGGGCTATGGGCGTAAATTTGGAGGTGGAATCCCCGACGAAGCGCACCGGGCTGGCGAAGCTGAGCACCACCTGCTCCAGCCCCCGGGTGATGGGGTGTTCCGGGAAATTGCTGATCACGGGCAGGTAGGGAAACTGCACCGCCGTGTTGAACGTGAGAAAGCCCTGTTGCTGCCGGACCTGCACGGAACCGCATTGGGCGTCGATGATAAAATTGGCGGATACTTCCACGCCTTTTTGCTGCAGCCAGCTTTCCAGCCCGGTATAGACGGCCCTGCCCTGGGCATTCTGCAGGTCGCCCTCTACCGTATTCAGCGCAACGAACAGCTGTCCGCCCCGGCCGAGGTAGCCGTCCAGCTTCTCCAGGTGGGCGGGGGGGATGGTATCGCTGGGCGCGACGATGGCCAGCGCGCGGAAGCGGTCCGGGATGCTGGCCTCGTTTTCCAGGCTGACATTTTCGACGCTGTACAGGATGCTCAGGGATTGAACCACCTGGCCCAGGTCGGAAAGGGTAGGCTCCCCGTGTCCCTGCACCAGCCCGATAGAGGGCTTGTCTTTGACGGCCAGTTTTTTGATGCTGGTCGACAGCTCGTATTCGATCGGAGCGCCGGGCTGGATGAACGGGATGGTTTCCTTCTGGCCGCCCATCTGGACGACGGCCCCCAGGAACGCCTGCTGCTGCTGCGCCTGGTCCTTTTCGCGCATCGTGATCATCACCGGCTGGATGCCTTCCTGGGCGGCCTGCTGCTTTTCCTCGTCCTCGTCCGGGTTGATGAATTGATAATCGACATAACCTTTCGACAGGTTGGCGTATTCCACCAGCATCTCCTGGAAGTCCCGTCGGGCCTTCTCGATATTCGGAGGCATGTTTTCCGAAAAATAGGCCGTCACCGTTACGGGTTCCTCCAGGTTGCGCAGGATGTCCCGCGTGGCCTTGCTCAGCGTGTACTGGTTGTTCTCCGTGAGGTCCAGCCGGAAGAACAGCTGCTGGGAGATCAGGTTGGCCACGATGATGATGGCGGTGATGAGCAGTATGGAAACGAGGGTTTTATTTTTCATAACTATGCTTTATTCTGAAATTTCCGCAAGGAAATGCCATTGTCCTGTAAATCCTGTTCACCCTGTGAAATAATTGGCGGCTCTCTTGGGGCTATTTCACAGGGTAAATCCTGTCATCCTGTCTTTTAGCTTCGTTTGGAAATAATGAGTTCCGAAAGGCCCAGCCCCAGGACGATGATGGAGGCAAAGTAGATCAGGTCTTTGGAGTCGATCACGCCCCGCTGTATGGACTGGAAGTGGTACTGGAGGCTGAGGTTCCGGAAAAAGGTGCCCATGGCGCCCTGGGTATTGCCTGCCATCACTTCAAACAGGATATGGAAAAACACCCCGATCAGGATGGCCAGCAGGAAGGCCACGATCTGGTTGCTGGTCACGCTGCTGGCAAACAGGCCGATGCTGATGTAGGCGGCGCTCATCAGCAGCAGGCCCAGGTACCCGGAAATCGTCGCCCCGTGGTCCACTTCGCCCAGCTGGGCTATGGTGATGTAGTAGGGGATAGTAAAGGCCAGCGCGATGCAGACCATGAGCAGGCAGGCCAGGAATTTGCCGACGATGAGCTGCCGGTTGGAAACGTCCTTGGTGAGCAGCAGCTCAATGGTGCCCGCTTTGCGCTCCTCGGCGATCTGCCGCATGGTCAGCGCCGGCACGAAGAAGAACAACGTCCAGTACGCGATGCTGAAAAATACCTGCAGGTCGGCCTGGCGCCGGAAAAATATGTCGCCCTGCCCGATGAGCTCCAGCGGGTCCCAGGTGAACAGGCCGCTCAGCCCCAGGAAGGCGATCAGGATCACGTAAGCGATCAGGGAATCAAAAAACGAACTCAATTCTTTTTTGGTAATGACCCAGATTGGATGCATAGCCTTCTTGTTTTAAGGAGTGAATGAGTGATTGAGTGGAGGAGTGATTAGAAGCGGCATTCACGCATTCACTCAATCACTCAATCACTCAATCACTCAATCACTCATTTCAAAGTCAAATCCCGGAAGATATCCTCGAGCCGGGTCTCGAAGGGGATCATCTCGTGGAGGATCCATTTTTGGCGGACGCAAAGCTCGAAGACGGCCTGGTTGGACAGTTGTTCGGGCCGGCTTTGCAGCTCGAAGCGTTTTTCGTCCGCTTTGAGGATGTCCACCGAGGCGATGGTGGGCAGTTGCTGCAGCTTTTCGGCGATCTCATCCGTTGAGCCCCCTTCGATGCGCACCTGGAGGACCTGCTGGCCCTGGGCCTGCTTTCGGAGCGTATCCGCTGTGCCGTCGGCGACGATCCTGCCCTGGTTGATGATCAGAATCCGGTCGCAGGTGGCTTCCACCTCCGGCAGGATGTGGGTGCTGAGGATCACCGTTTTCTCCTTGCCCAGCTTGCGGATGAGTTCCCGGATTTCGACGATCTGGTTGGGATCCAGGCCGGTCGTCGGCTCGTCGAGGATGAGGATGTCCGGGTCGTGGATCATGGCCTGGGCCAGGCCCACCCGCTGCCGGTAACCCTTGGAGAGCTCGCGGATGCGCTTGTGCTTTTCCACGTCCAGGCCGCACACCCGGACCATCTCCCGGATGCGGGCGGGCACTTCAGGCCTGGGCACGCTCTGCAGGGCGGCGCAAAACTCCAGGTAATCGATAACCGGCATGTCGGTATAGAGGGGGTTGTGTTCGGGGAGGTAGCCAATGTGTTTCTTTGTCTCCCCGTCGCGTACGGATCTGCCGCCGATCAACACCTCTCCGCTGTCCATTTCGATGTAGCTGGTGATCATCTTCATCGTGGTGGTCTTCCCGGCGCCGTTGGGGCCCAGGAAGCCCAGGATTTCGCCCGTTTTGACTTCGAAGGAGATGTTGTCCACAGCCTTTTGGAATCCGTAGCTCTTGCTCAGGTTGTCAATCTTGATATCCATAGTTGGTTTAGGCTTTGGCTATTGCGCAATTGGCTTCTCAGGCCGCAAATTTAAAATTTTTTGTCTGAATTTTGAACAATAGCGTTTTTGTTTGCCTGACAAATCCAGTAATTTTGCCCGGCCAATCTTTGGCCGGCCGATTAAATTTTTAAATAAAATACCTGACAAATGATGAGGATCCCGTACCTGACAGTTTGTATCGCAGCACTATTGACCGTTTTGTCGTCCTGTGGCAACGCCGGCGGCGGCGGCGGCGCGGCGGCGGCGGAACAATTCGACAGCTCCGGCTATGCCACCGAGGAAATTCCGGGCACGCCCTACGTGCGGGCCACCAAGCGCAATGTGGAAAACAACCTGCGGGAGGAAGGCCTGCTCCGCGACGGCGTCAAAGAAGGCACGTGGATAGTTTATCATTCCGGCGGCGAATTTCCCGAGAAGATCATCTCTTATGCCAGCGGCCTGTACAATGGCCCGTACATGGAATTTAATGAGCGGGGGCAGCTGTCGCTCCGGGCTTCCTATAAGAACAACATCCTCGACGGCCCCTGGGGCAAATACCGCTTCGGCCGCCCCGAGGCGGAGGCCAACTACAAAAACGGGCAGTTCGACGGAACCTACAAGGAATACGACAGCCAATCCGGCAAGATTATCAAGGAGATCAATTACAAAGACGGAAAGCAGCACGGCAAACTCCGCTTTTACAACGACAAAGGAGAGGTGACGCTCGAATACGAGTACCGGGATGGGGAGAAAGTGAGCGGAGGCATCGTGGAGGGCGAGTGAACGGAGATAGCGTTCAAAGTGGAGATTAAACAACCCAAAGGGAAACCGCTTCACCCGTTTAGCGGTGTGAAGCGGTTTCCCCTGTATGTATGTTCGCAGGCGGGGGGGGGTGTAATGTTCGCCGGCAGGCAACGCCCCCTTAAGCAGGTTAAACAACCCTGTTTCTGAAAGTGCGGCATCAACCTCTGGCTGCCCTTTTCCCCAGGTTGCCGTTTTTGTTTTGGATTACCTGTCTCGCTTCTTCCTCCAACTCCCTCATAATGGCCATCCGTTCCTTTGGCACGCTTTTCTTATCCCCCAGCAGGGCTTCGAGGGGGAGCCGTTTGGCATTGTCCACCCAGAAGTGGAAGCCCAGAATTTCTCTTATTCCGCTCATGTTATGTTTTTTGTTTGTTCCCCTCAAGATGGCGCTAAAAAACAGGAATAACAATTATCCTGGCTTCCTTGCTGTCTGAATTCACGCATTCGGACACCCCTTCACCCTGATGAACTGTTTCGGGGTTTGTCCGGTAATCTCCTTGAAGACTTTGTAAAAGGTAGATTTGTTCTTGAACCCGCATTGCAGGGCAATCCCGAACAAGGTCAGGTTCCGGAAATCGTCGTCCGTAATCTTGGCTTTTACCTCATCGATCCGGTAGATATTGATAAAATGCTGAAAATTGCAGCCGGCGTGGTGGTTGACGACCTGCGACAGGTACTTGGTGTTGGTGTGCAGCTTGTCCGCCACGTCTTTCAGCGACAGTTCGGGGTCCAGATAGAGCTTTTCCTCTTCCAGCAGGGTTTTTACCCTGAAGTAAAGCTTTACCTCTTCAACTCCCTTCAGGCTGCTGGAGCTGTATTTTTCTTCCAGTTGGAGCAGGGGGATATGCCCGGTATCCCTGACCACATCGCCGTCCACTTCGAAAGCGATGAAATTGCTCAGTTCCTGGTGGCGGTTGAAGACCGGGTGGATCACCAGCTTGCACAGGTAGGATTCTCCATTCTTGCGATAATTGGTGATCTCTTCCTTGAACGGAACCTTGTGTTCCAGGCTGCGCCGGATGCGGGCGATAGCCTCTCTCTCGGTTTTGGGGCCCTGCAGCAGGCTGGGCTTCCTGCCGATCACTTCCGTCAGGGTGTAACCGGTGATCTCGGTGAAATCTTCGTTGACCCACAAGATCTTTCGCTGGGCATCCGTAAGGATTACGGCAATGTTTGGCAACATAAATTTTTTTGAAAACGGTTTTGTTTAATGTTTTTCGCTGATATACGGTAAAACATTAAACAAGTTTAAGTAATTGATAATCATTAAGTAATATACATCCTATAGGACATTTTTTCAAAGGAAAAGTTGTTTTTGCAGGGTGTTTTTTTCTGTCCGCCCGCTTTGGAAGAAAATTGTTGAATGCAGGGTGGTCCTCTGAAAACGACTTCACGGCCGCCTTTGAAGCGCAGCCGGGGCTTTTATGCACGGTAGAATTTGGTATATTTGAGCGCCAGCGCGCCGGCCCGCTCCCGGGGGCGCGCCGGATATTTGGAAACCACTTTAACAGCGGCCGTTGATGAGCAGCCAACTCGAAGAAACCACTACCGACCTTTGGAAAGAAGAAGAATGGAGCATTTTCCGGAATGCGCTTCCGTTTAGCCCCCAGTGCATCGACCTGACCAGCCTGGACGATGGCTTCGCCTATTCACTGGTTGAAAACCTGCTCCAGGGGCGGGCCTTTGAAATGACGGCGGCGCCTCCCTTTCCCATCGCCCAGAAACTGCAGGCGCTTTATTTTGAAGCCCGCTCTTCCGAGCGGGTGCGGGGCAACCAACCTTTTGGGCTGGGCTTCCCTTTGTTCCTCGCCAAAGACGAACGGGGCGAAACCATAGCGGCGCCCCTTTTTATCTGGAGCCTCGGCCTGGAGCCGGACCCCCGCCATATCGGGCGATGGGCCATCACCCGGAAGGACTTCCAGCCGGTCGTGTTCAACCGCTTCCTGGCCCATTACTGGGACCGGGCTGAAGGCGTGGAGCTTTCCCGCCATTTCAGCCAGGCTCTTGCTGCCGGCGCTATCAATGCCGGCATGCTCTCCCGCCTCTGCAATGAGGCGAGCGAAAGGCTGTCTCTGGCCAATCCCAGCCAGAGCATTGCCATTTCCAACATCCCCGGGGTCGAAGAACTGGGCGGCATGCTGGAGCAGCCCCGGATTCGCTGGGCCGGCGTACTGGGCCTTTACCGGCCGCATCAGCACCTGTTTGTCGCTCCTCCTGCCGAAGCGGCTGGCGAAGAAGAAAGCCGCCCGGCCATTTCCCATTCCCTGGGCATGCTCCCTCTCGACCCTTTCCAGGCTGCCGCCCTGGAAGCCGTATTTACAAAACAGACAACGCTGGTTACAGGCTTGCCCGGCACCGGAAGGACCCACCTCGCCCTCCACCTGTTGTCAAACGCCCTGTCCAACGGCCAGCGCTGCCTGGTGGTTTCTCCCCGCCTTCCCGCCCTGCGCTCGATCCAGCAAAAGCTGGAACAAGCAGGCCTCGGCCGTTTGTCCTTCCTGCTGCGGGACGTCACCCAGGACCTCCTCCTCTTTGCCGACATCATCCGGGCTTCCGCCGGCGCCAAAGAACCGGAGGTGACCTATTCCCCGGATGAATACCGACTGCTCGCCGCCAGGGCCGGGCGCCTCAAACGCAAGCTGGATGACAGTTATCTGTCGACCCGGGCTTTCGTCTTTGGCACAAACAACTGGACGGAAACCGTCGGCTTATACCTCCGGAACATCCGCAAGGAAAGCAAAGAGCTGCTCGCCACCCAGCTCAACGCCCAGGACTACCTCTTTTCCTATGATGAATACCAGCGCCTGAGCCAGGCCATCGATTCCTGCCAGGGTTTGCTGGGGCAGTCCGATGTATTGCGCAGCCCGCTGAACAAACTCCACCAGGGCATCTTCCTGCGCATGGAGGAGGAGGAAGCCAGAGGGTTCATCGAAGAGAAAGCGGATACCCTGCTTTCCCGGTCTTTGAACCTGCGCCAGTGGTATATAAACCGCATGAATGCCTATTCCGAGTTGCTCTCTGCCCACTACGAACAGTATTATCAGGACTTTGCCCGCCGGCTCGCTGCCCTTCGCGACAGCATCGCCGAATATTACGGCCGCTTCGGGGATCCGTTTGCCGCTTCGGGAATGGGAGGGCTGAAATTGAAAAGCTTGTTTTCCGCCAATGCCAAAGCGATGCTCGAGGGCAGGCAGGCCGTTGCTGCCGGTTATGAAAAACTGCGGGCTGATTTCGAAGGCAATGCCTATTTCGAGTATGCTTTCCTGCCGGCGGATGAGGGCAGGGATGTAGAAGCTGCCCGGGAATCGCTGCAGGGCTTTGAGCGGGCCCTGGCCCGGTGGCGGGCCGGCCTGCGCGAAGCAGTGCAGGATGAAATCCAGCGCCTGAGCCATAAGACCGCCCATCCCCGCCTGGGCTTTAAGGAGGAGGTGCTGGAAATGGAACAGGCCCTGGAACGCCTGCTCGAACAGGTCAACGAAAGCGGCCTGTATCACCTCCCGGTCACCCATAAATCGCTGGTCATCCCCAAAAGGCAGCGCTTCCTGGATGAACTGATCGAACAGCTGGAGGTCACGCGCCATTCCCTTAAAGAGTTCGATACCTTCTTCCGCTGGCAGAGCAACTGGCTGCGGCTGGACGAAAAGGCGCGGCGGCTGGTCAAAGCCCTGATCAAAGGCAGGCCTCACGACTGGCAGGCCGCTTTCGAAACCTGGTTCCTGGACAACTGCCTGAGCCAGGCCTACCAGTCCGTTTTGCCTCCGGAACCCGGCAGCCTGAAAGAACTGGCGCACACCCTGGAACAATTCAGGCCGCTCCTGCTGCCGCACACCCTCTTGTCCTGGCACAAAAAGAAGGGTGACAGCCTCCGCCGGCTGCGCCGGGAAAACCGGCCGGCCTACCAGGCCATCGGAGGGAAAAAACCGGAAAAAGACCCCGCCGCCCTCCGCCAACACCTGCGCAGCAGCGTGGAAGCAGTTACCAGCGTGATGCCTGCCCTGCTGGCCACTCCTCCGGTTGCCGCCGATTGCTTTGCCGGAACTGGCTTCCGCTTTGATTACGTGATCGTCGAAGACGCTTCTTTCCTCAGCACCCGGGAAGTGCAGCTCCTCAAAGGGTTGGGGCGCCGGACGCTTTTTCTGGGCAACGCTCTGCCGGAAGGGCAACAACAACTGCCTCCTTCCTATGCCTTCCTGACAAAAACCGGCGCCCACCGGAGCCACCTTTACCAGGGCCACCATTATTTCCCGGGCAGCCTGGCACATTATCAGCCGGAAGGCGAAGGCCGGCCCGTCCGGATCGAAGGCCCGCCAACCTTGTTTTTTGAACAGCTGGACGGGCGATACGACGAAAAACTGGAAGCCAATGAAGAGGAAGCCCTGCATATCATCGGCCTGCTCAACCAGATCGAAAAAACGCCGCACCGCACTTATCCTTCCGTCGGTATCGCCTGCCTGACCAAAGGGCAGCGCGATATGATCGCTTCCTATCTGCTGCGAATAAAACAACGGCGTTCTCCCGGCGTTGAAGTCATCCAGCAACTGGAACGCAATGGCCTATCCGTACTCCACCTCAGCGAATTGTCCGGCCAGCGGTTCGATTTCCTGATCATCTCGGGATGCTTCGGCCCTGTCGACCTGAAAGGCGCCATGACCGGCCATATCCAACGGCTCCGGGGAGATGGGGTAATGGAAAGCTTGCTGGGCTTGATGAGCACTGCCGAACGGCGGGTCCATATCGTCAATTCTATCCCCTACGCCCTGCTGGAGCAGCTGTCCGCCGACCCGGAGCCCCGCGAGCGTTTTTTGATCGCCAGCTATTTCCGGTTAATTAAGGCGGCCAGCGACCAGGACCGGGAAACGGCAGCGGAAATCCTCGGCAACCTGCCCGGCTGGATCCGCTTCCGGTCGCCGTTCCGCGAGCCCTGGCCGTTCTTCGAAGAAGTCGCCCGGCGCCTGCAGCCCTACCTCGCCCCCGGCCGGGTGCAACTCGCCGGCAGCCCCGCGCCGTTGAGGATAAATGCCGCCGCCCCCGGCCAGCTGCCCTTGTTTATTGCTCCGGACGGCTTTCTATCCCAGGCGCCCGCAACCGACTACTACTGGGAATATGAACAGGCCGCCGCTCTGGAGGCGACGGGATACCGGCCGCTGCCCGCCTGGTCGGCCGACTGGTGGCGCAACCCGGCCCTGGAGGCCAAGAGAATGGCCAGCCAGGTCATCCGCCAGGAACAACCTGCCGCAGAAGAAGAGGAATAAAGGATCAATGCAAGGATATGACGGTTGAAGAACTACAGCAACACCCCGGCTATGAACACTGGATGAGCCTTTCCCACGATGAGATTCTCCCTTTCGTGCAGGACGAGTTCGGCCGCCGGGGAGGGCTGACCCGCTTTTATCTGTTGCTCAACCTCGCCCTCCTCCTCTTTATGATCCTGTTCGGCGCCTGGCAGGTAAACCAGGGCATAGCCAACGCCGGCATGGTGGTCCTCAACAGCATCCTGGGGTTCGCGCTTACCCTGAGCCTGCTCGTCCCCGTCCATGAAGCCATACACGGCCTGGCCTATAAGCTGGTGGGAGCGCCGGCCGTTCAATACGGCAGCGACATCAGGAAATTTATCTTTTACGCCATGGCCGACCACTTTGTCATCGGCTTCTCTCGTTTTGTCGTCGTTGCCCTCTCCCCCTTTTTTGTGATCAACTTTTTAACAACGCTCGCCATTTTTTATGTTTCTCTTAACTACCAATGGGTGCTTCTCGGCGTTCTATTGATGCATACCGGCGCCTGTGCCGGAGATTTCGCCATGCTGAGTTTCTTCCTCCGCCACCGCGGGGAAGGACTGCTCACCTACGATGACGTGAGCCGGCAGGTTTCTCACTTTTACCGGGAGAAACCCGGGCAACCGGAAGGACAAATGTCCTGAATTGGAAGATATTCCGGCAGAATTTTCGTTTTTTATCCCTTTTTGGTGGAACAAAACAGAAAAAGGGCCGGTAAAATATTATGGAAGCAAGAACTTGTTTGGAGTTCATTTTTTAGCCCAAAGGGTGGTCTGCAAACAAGCTCTAAATTGCTTTGCTACTTGATCACTGAAAACGCATTCCCGCAGCACAACGAAATTGACGGCAGCCGAGCCCTTCCCCGGGAGGGGTCCCTTCGAACACCCGCCACTGAACAGGTAGCCTTGCATGTTTGAACATTTAAAACCGGGTTGCGATGCGTGGCTTGACGATTTTCCTTTTTCTGATCCTTTTGGCTATTGCCTGCCTGCCGGAACGGCGTACGCCGCCCCCGGAACTGCCGGGCCTGGCTGCTTTTTTGCAGGGAGATGCGCAAAGCGCAGAGGCTGCCATCAGGAATATGAGCCTGCAACAAAAGCTGGGGCAACTGATCATCGTCGCCCGGACCGGGCCGCCGGAGGCCCGCCTCCACCAGTGGGTGCAGGAGGGCAGGGTAGGAGGGGTAGCGCTCAGCGGCCTGGAGCTGGAACGCTTTCTGGATTTGCGGGACAGCTTCCAGCAAGAGGCGCCCTATCCGCTGTTCTTCACCACTTTCGGCGGCGCCCTTTTCAACAACCAATTCTCCAATACGGTGCCCCTGCCGGCGATGGACGCCCTGCAGGCCCTGCCTTCCGACAGCATGAGGCAGTGGCTGCAACATACTTTTTTGCAACAGGCCGGGTCCCTGGGCATCAACCTGGCGCCGGCCCCTTATCTCAGCCCCCTGGAACAGAGGCTCGCCTTCCCGCCGGAAACCCTGGAATCCTACGCCCATAGCATCAACTGGCTCAACGATCGCCACATCCTCAGCATCGCCGATGGCTTTGCCGCCCCCCGCCTCCTTCAACCGGAGTGGGGCAGTGCAGAAGACAGCCTCCTCCAGGGCTTCCGGTACCTGGTCAAAGCCGGGGTAGCCGGCTACTGGATACATCCTGCCATCTATGAAGCGCCCGGCCTGAACCCCGGCGCTGTCAGCCGCTTATTCAGGGGACGGCTGCAGTTTGACGGCCTGCTCCTGGCCCACCTTAGGGCAGATAACCAACTGGACGAGATCCTGGCTTCCGGCGTCGACCTCATCGTCACCCACAACAGCCCGGAATTCGTGATGAATTACCTCCTGGCCGCTTACCGGTCCGGCGAACTGAAAGAGCAGGAATTGCACAGTAAACTGCGCCGCATCCTGCTGGCCCGGAAATGGATGGGCGGGCAGCATCCTTCTCCTGCCCTCCAGGAACCGCATTCCGGCGCTGCCGCCCGCACCCTGCCTGCTTCCTTGTTGCCAAATGAAGAAAGGTTAACAGTCAAAACTGCCGGCTCCGAAACGGAACTGGCCCGCTATTTTGAGGATGAAAGCTGGTTGTTCTGGCAACGGCAATTTCAGGAAGCATCCGTTATTGTTGCTGCCAACCCGGGCAACCTGTTGCCTTTCCGGCAATTGGACGGCCGCCATTTCCAGGCTTTCCACCTGGGCGCCGCCAATGCAGATTGGTTCGATAACACTTTCAGGAAATATGCGGCGTTGAGCAGCTGGCAGGGCAATACCTGGGAAGAACTCAGGAGCCGGCTGGCCCGGCTGGACGGGACGGAAGACGTGGTGCTCGTGCTGCACGATTTCCCGCTGGACAGCCTGCAGGCGGCCGCTCTCCTGGCTTTTGCCCGCCGCCTGCCGGTAACCCTCGTGAATTTCCAGCGCCTGGAAAACCTCGCGCTTCTGGACACCACCCTGGCCGTCGTCCACTCCTTCGATGGGCAGGACCGCTGGCAGGAACCGGCGGCACAAGCGCTCTTCGGGGGAATTCCTTCCGGCGGAAAATTGCCTTATACCCTCAACCGGTATTTTCGCCGGGGGGAGGGCCGGGAATTGCCGCAGGTAAGGCTTCGCTTCGGGCTTCCGGAACAGGCAGGCATCGCGCCTGAAAAACTGGTAGGCATTGATGCGATCATTCAAACGGCTATCGACGACCTTGTCTTTCCGGGATGCCAGGTCGTCGTCGTCAAAAATGGAACGGTCGTTTTTGACAAAGCGCTGGGATATCATACCTACAGCAAAGAACAGCCGGCCAGCCCGGGCGGCCTTTACGACGTCGCTTCAGTAACCAAAGTGGCCGCCACCACCCTGGCGGCGATGAAGCTGTACGAAGAAGGCGCCATCAGCCTCAACGCCCGGCTGCGCTCACAGATGAGCCTGCCGCGCAGCTCCCGCCTGCGCAACCTTTCCGTGAAGAAACTGATGACCCACCAGTCGGGCCTCCAGCCGCACATGCCGGTTATCCCGTATCTGTTGTACCGGGATATGGAAAACACGGATTGCAGCCGGTATTTCTGCAGCCATCCATCCGACACCTTCTCTGTTCAGGTAGCCGATGCTTTTTACTTCGACCAGCGCTACCGGGATAAAATCCTCCGGGATATGCACCGCCTGCGCCCCCGTTACCGGTATCGGTACAGCGACGTCAATTTCATCCTGTTGCAGCAGTTGGTGGAAGAAAAGGCCGGCCAGCCCCTCGATTCATTTGCCGATGCGCAGTTCTACCGCCCTCTTGGCCTCCAGCGCACCGGCTTCCGGCCGCTTCTGAAATGGGACAGCAGTGAGATCGCCCCCACCCAGCTTGACCGCCGCTGGCGCCACCAACTCGTCCATGGATACGTGCACGACGAAACGGCGGCACTGCTGGGCGGAGTCGCCGGCAATGCCGGCCTGTTCTCCACCGCTGAAGACCTGGCGGTGGTCTTCCAGATGCTGCTCAACGGCGGCGACTACGGAGGGGAGCGTTACCTGAATGCCGAAACCATTGAATACTTCACCAGCGCCCGGCACGGCAACCACCGGGGCCTGGGCTTCGATAAGCCCGACGAAAAAACCATCGATAACGGAAAATTTCCGGAACAAATCAGCAGGGCGGCCTTCGGCCATACCGGCTTTACCGGCACCTGCGCCTGGGCGGACCCCGAACACGGCCTGATTTATATTTTCCTCTCCAACCGGATTTACCCGGATGTCGATAACCGGAAAATATTTGAGAAGAGAATACGCGAACGCATCCACCAGGTGGTCTACGATGCCCTTGACACTTATGTGCCGGAGCTGCCGGCCTGGAGTGGTGGAGGGGATGAAGGAATTTTATCCGGCCGAGGCACGAGGACGGGGAGTGAATGATCAGAAATAACCACCACTCCGCCATTCACTCCATCAACCCCTCCAGCAACCAATCCGCCAGCAACTGGCGGTTCCGTTCGACGATGATCCGCTGCTGGTCGTAGGCGTTGCGGATATTGGCCAGCTCGATGTAGACGGAGTTGGTCCTGGTTTCCCGCAGCATGTGGAGGTCGCGGGAGGTCACTGTGCCGCGGTATTCCCGCGATTGCTGGTATTGCTTGTATTTGTGTTTCAGGGAACGCAGCAGGTTGAAGGCGATGCCGCGGCTGGCCGGGCTGCTGGCGTGGTGGTAGAAGTAAACGTCCGTGCGCTCTCCCTTTCCGCGGGAATCCACATGGATGATGATGGTAGTTTGTTCGGTGACGCCCGCCCGCCGGTTTTGTTCGTACAGTTCGTTGATGATGTCGGATCGCTGAAAAAGCCGCGGCTTCTGCTGGCGCACCATCTTTATGCCGCCCCACAGGACTTCATCGTAGTCGCATTCCAGGAATTTCCCTTCCCGGATGCCGTCGTTGTCATCCCGGGTGATCATGTAGGCGGTGGCGCCGTGGGCCACCAGGTTGCGGCACAGGCGCAGGGCTACGTCGTAGGCGTATTCGTCCTCGCAAAGGGTATAATCGCCTCTCCGGCCCATAGCGCCGGGGTCGGGGCCGCCGTGGCCGCCGACGATGTAGAACACTTTGCCCCGGAGCTTATTGCTTACCAGCGGCGTGTAGGCATATTTGGGGCCGAAGATGGGGAACCTGCGGTTGCCGGCGGCAGCGCCGGCCGTATTGTGTTCTTCCTCCGGGGAATTCTCCACGGGAGACGGTATGCTTATGTCCGATTCCGGGCAGTTGAGTTCGTGGTAAGGCACCCACAGGATGCGATCTTTTTTGAAGGACTCCGCCCGCATTCTCCTCTCCAGCATCAGCTCGTTGTACTTTTGTATCCGGACCGCGGTGTTCCAGTCGTTGATGCCGATGCTGGACCGGATGGTCTTGCCGTTGAAGGTATAAATGAGAATAGGCAGTTGATACTTCCTTCCTACGATGAGGTGGGAATTTTTCTTCAGGTCGTTCAACCGGTAAAAATGGTCAAAATTACAGGAGTGCTGGTCCAGGCTGTAGCGGCGCAGCATCGAGTAAATGCCGTCGCCCGGCATGGCTTCGGCCAGGAAGTAATCCGGTCCGGAGATTGCCGGCGCCGGCGCGGCCAGTATGGTTATCAGGGTGAGGAGTGATATGGTTCGCTGCATCGTCGTCCAGGCACATTTTTGGGGGTGAAAATCGCAATCGGTTTTCAGGCTAACAAAAATAACGGCGAAAAGATAGGCAAAATGAAGGAATTTGACAACGGGGCAGGGCCTAACCGCGATGACCAATGTCACTGCTTTTTTCCCGTTAAGTTGCGATCTTCTTTTGTCAATACATGGCTTATGGCAATACCGAAAAGCAAATTTGTAGAATTGGACAGGAACCGCTCCATCTGGGAGCAGTTCTTCACCGTAGCGCCCCTGGTGGTCGTCGGCACTAAGGAAGGGGAAAGCTACGACATGGCGCCCAAGCACATGGCGATGCCTTTAGGGCAGGGCAACTTTTTTGGCTTCGTCTGCACGCCCCGCCATTCTACTTATCATAACGTCAGGCGCGAGGGTTTTTTCACCGTGAGCTTTCCCAAGCCCGGCCAGGTAGTGCTGGCCAGCTTGTCGGCTTCTCCCCGCTGCGGGGAAGGCGGCGATGAAAAGCTCATCCTGCAGGGGTTGCCGCTGCGCATGGCGCCTTCCGTCGATGCGCCCTTCCTGGAGGGCAGTTACCTGTTTTTTGAATGTGAACACCTGAAAACCGTGGATGGCTTCGGGCAGCACAGCCTCATCTGCGGCCGGATAACGGCCGCTTTTGTGGATGAGGCTTACCTGCGGACTTCAGAGCAGGACGAACAGGAACAAATTTACCACTCGCCCCTGCTGGCCTACCTGGCCTACGGGCGGTTTGCCGAAATACGGGAAACACGGGCTTTTCCCTTTCCCCGGGATTTCAAAAACTGAGGCTATGGAAGCGGACGTTC
>JAGFJD010000486.1 GCA_024102975.1 Phaeodactylibacter sp.
CATCGGGATGCGACTCCCGGAAGCCATATCAAAAATCATAAATCACATATCGCAAATCATAAATCACAACCATCAATATGAAAAAGGTTATCATCATAATCCTCCCCCTCATTTTCCTCTTCGGCCCTATGGCCGCCCAGGACGCGGACGCAATCCTGAAAAAGGTCGATGAGAACATGTCTTCCGAAAACCGGGTGTTCGAATCCGAGATGATCATCCACGGGCGGCGTGGCAGCCGGACGATCACCTCGAAGACCTACTCGGTGGGCGACAGGCAGTCCTTCACCGAATACCTGTCGCCTCCCCGGGAGGCCGGCACCAAGATGCTGAAGCTGGAGGGCCAGCTGTGGATTTACTCTCCGGCCACCGACCGCACCATACAAATCTCCGGCCACCTGCTGCGGCAGTCGGTCATGGGTTCCGACCTGTCGTACGAGGACATGATGGACGACCGCAAGCTCACCGAGATTTACTCCGCCAAGCTCACCGGCGAAGAGGTGCTGGACGGCCGCAAAGCCTACGCCCTCGAGCTTGACGCCAGGGTGGAGGACGCCGCCTACCACCGCCGCAAGGTGTGGGTCGACGCGGAGCGCTACGTGCCGCTGCGGGAGGAACTGTATGCCAGGAGCGGGCAGTTGCTGAAGCGAACCACGCTGTCGAAGGTGGAAAAGATACAGGGGCGCTGGTTCCCCACAGTCATTGTTTTCAAGGATATGCTCAAACAGGGCGACGGGACGGAGTTCAGGATGACCAGCATACAATTCGACCAGGAGATGCCGGAGTACCTGTTCACGAAGGCGGTGTTGAAACAATGATTAGTGCTTCCGGAACGAAGTCCCGGGGCAGTTATTGGTTAATTGGTTATTTCCAAACCGGAAGCCTAAGCCGTTGATTGCCGGCGAACCCGGCATAGGGCACATAGCGTTTTCCCAGTAGAGCGCATAGGCTGCGGCTACTGTGGCCTATGTGAACTGCCTGATGTGGCCTATGTGGTAAATAGTTACAGCACCAGTCAAAATGCCTTTGTTCGTCCCGGCCCCGAGCGGAACGAAATTTTTTTATATATAAAAAATAAAATTAAATGTAACCTTACCGCTTTTTTCGCCGTAGAAGATGGGATATTTTTACAGCAAACACTACCCCTATGGCTACAATCCTGATCGTCGACGACGAAAGAAGCATCCGCCGCACCCTTCGCGACATTCTCGAATTCGAAAAGTACCAGGTAGACGAAGCCGCCGATGGCCTGGAGTGCCTGGCGAAGCTGAAGAAAGAAAAGTACGACGTCATCATCCTGGACATCAAAATGCCCCGGATGGACGGCATGGAGGCCCTGGAACGCATACAGGTGCTGGCGCCCGACGTGCCGGTGGTGATGATCTCCGGGCATGCCACGATCGATACGGCGGTAGAAGCCGTGAAGAAGGGCGCCTTCGACTTCATCTCCAAGCCTCCTGACCTGAACCGGCTGCTGATCACCATACGCAATGCGATGGACAAGGCCAACCTGGTTACGGAAACCAAACAGCTGAAGCGCACGGTTTCCAAAAGCAAGGTACAGGAGATCATCGGCGAATCCGAGCGCATTACGCTGGTCCGGGATACGATCGACCGGGTGGGCCCCACGGATGCGCGCGTGCTGGTGCTGGGCCCCAACGGCAGTGGCAAGGAACTGGTAGCCCGCTGGCTGCACGAGAAGAGCCCCCGCGCCGGCCAGCCCATCGTGGAGGTCAACTGCGCCGCCATCCCGGCCGAGCTGATCGAAAGCGAGCTGTTCGGCCATGAGAAAGGCGCCTTCACCTCCGCCGTCAGGCAGCGGATCGGCAAATTCGAGCAGGCCAACGGCGGGACCCTCTTCCTGGACGAGGTGGGCGACATGAGCCTCTCTGCCCAGGCCAAGGTGCTGCGCGCCCTGCAGGAGAACAAAATCACCCGCGTGGGCGGCGACAAAGAAATAAAGGTGGACGTGCGGGTCGTGGCCGCCACCAACAAAGACCTGCGGCAGGAGATCGCTGCCGGCCGTTTCCGGGAAGACCTCTACCACCGCCTGGCGGTGATCATCATCCCCGTCCCTTCCCTCAATGACCGTAGGGGGGATATCTCCTTATTGGCCCAACATTTTATCGGGCAGATTTGCGGAGAGTACGGCGTTAGCCCCAAGGCAATCAGCGAGGAGGCCCTGGCGCGGCTGAAGGCCGTCAACTGGACAGGGAACATCCGGGAGTTGCGCAATGTGGTGGAGCGGCTGATCATCCTGAGCGGCAAGGCGATCACCGAAGAGGACGTCATCCGTTATGTCATGCCTTCCATGGCCGCGCCTGCGGCCCCGCTGCGGGAGGTCTTCGACCAGTTCAACGACAAGGAAACCCTGTATCAGTTTATCGAAGAGGAATACCTGAACTATAAGGGGTAGCTTTTGAGGAAGAAAACCCCGCGGCCGTTATTTCCGGGAAGGGCGCGGGGTATTGCCGGCGCTCCGGCCCCAAGCCGTTGATAACCAACGACAACCAATAGCGGCTTGAGTATGTGCCGGG
Organism: Phaeodactylibacter sp.; assembly: GCA_024102975.1. Classification (GTDB taxonomy): domain Bacteria; phylum Bacteroidota; class Bacteroidia; order Chitinophagales; family Saprospiraceae; genus JACJXW01. Next base: position 2,535 of record JAGFJD010000486.1, read on the forward strand.
CCAATAACTTTTCAAGCCGGTTGCCGCCTGTCTTTTCATATCCTGGAAGTTTTTGGCCGATGCTTGTAATTTAGCCCGAAAAGACTTAACTAGGTAGGCCTGCCCGAATCGAACGGGGCGGGCTTTTTTGTGTTCATATTGCCGGTGCCGGCATTTCCTGCGGGGAACATTCCTTACCCCGGGTTGAAAAATCCAGGGTAAGGAATGTTTAGGCCGAGAAGCCCAAATGTCCGGCGCCACAGGGCCGTATCGCCGCAACACTTCGCGCAATGGCGACTATAACTTAACCAAAGATATCCATTACCATGACCGAGAACCAGAACCATGTCAAAAAACATCAGATGAAGCCCTGGGGCCGCCAGTTGAAAGGCGAGAACTCCTGGACGATGTTCAAAGTGATCTCCGAATTTGTAGACGGTTTTGAAACCCTGAACGAAGTGGGGCCCTGCGTCTCTATCTTCGGGTCGGCGCGCACCAAGCCCGACCATCCTTATTATAAAAAGGCGGTAGACATCGCCCGTCTGCTCACCGAGGCCGGCTATGGCGTCATCACCGGCGGCGGCCCGGGCATCATGGAGGCGGGCAATAAAGGCGCCCACATCTACGGCGGCCGCTCCGTGGGCCTCAATATCAACCTGCCTTTCGAGCAGGGGCACAATCAGTACATTGATCCCGATTGCAACCTGGACTTCCGGTATTTCTTCGTCCGGAAAGTGATGTTCGTCAAGTATGCCCAGGCGTTGGTGGCCCTTCCGGGGGGCTTTGGCACCATGGACGAACTCTTCGAAGTACTGACCCTCGTACAGACCAACAAGATCACCAAGATGCCGATCATCCTGGTCGGGGTGGGCTTCTGGTCGGGCCTCAAAAGCTGGATACAGGAAGTGATGCTCGGGCAGTACTACAACATCAACCCCGAAGACCTGAACCTTATGCCCATTACCGACGAGCCGGAGGAAGTCGTGCGGATCATCAATGAATTTTACATGGAAAAAGGCGAGGAGCTCGGGCCCAACTATGAGCTTTGAATAAATAAGCCTGGCTTTTTTGTCGAAATACAAAAAAGCCAGGCAACCAATAGGGGTAGGTGTGCGTTCTTAACATCGGACAAAAGGAAGCAAATATTCGCTATGACAGACTCAGCTATCTCACATTCAACACTTAATAATATGCAACAACGCATCATCGACCTCATCAGCTGGAGGCTCAACGTGCCGGTGAAGTTCATCCATCCTTACACCCACCTGCAGGACGACCTCAACCTCGACGCCATTGACTTGCTGCTGCTGATCGCTGAACTGGAAAGCCGTTTCAACGTCTACCTGACCCCGGAAGAGGCCGAAGCCATCGAAACGGTGCAGGACGCCAGCTTTTTTATCCAGAAGCACGCTGCCTGAAAAAATATCGCGCCGCCGGGGCCGGCCCTCCCGTCGCCGGCTCCACGGCCGGATAAGCCCACCGTTCCTGCTTCCCCTCTTTTTCTCCCTTTCCTTGCTTAAAGCCCCCTTCTTTTTTTACTTTCCATCCGTAAAATCTTTATCTTTCAAGCCCCCGCCCTGCCGGGAAACGCTATCCGCCTCAGTGTTTCGGCGCAGGTTCGGCAGGGTGCCGGACGGCCAGGCAGCAGGGCTGCCTCAACCATGGAACCATGTAACCATCGAACCATGAACCCAGGGCGGCCGGCAGTCACGTCAGGACAGATTGAAAACAACCAGACTATGGCAAATACCGACAGGGCCTTTCAATTGAAAAGCATATCCTACCAACTAGGCATGGGATACGAGGCGGAGGATACCTGGGGCCTGCATACGATGCTCGGGGACTTTACCCTCTTCAGCCGGGGCCGGCGGCGGCGCATCACCAACATGTTGTACCGACGGGACGGCCTGCTCGAACTGGACGTCCGCATCTTCGATTACCGCTATACGGTCAGCACCGGCAATAGCGCCCGCGTTTTCAAGCAGACCGTATTCTTCATCCAGTCCAAAAAACTGGGGCTGCCCCAATTCCTGATGAAACCGGAAAACTTTTTTCATAAGATCGGCGCCTGGCTGGGCATGGAGGACATCGACTTCGAGCGCTATCCCAAATTTTCCGGCCAGTACCTGCTCCGGGGTGACGACGAAGACTACATCCGCGCTAATTTCAACGACGAAGTCCTGCAATTCTTTACCGTCGAAAAAAACTGGACTATGGAAGGGCTCAACTACTACCTCATCCTCTACCGGAAGAACCAGTTGCTGTTGCCGTCCCAGATCATTGAATTCTATAAAAAAGGCATGCAGCTGCACCGCCTGCTGATGGCGGAAGGGTGGTAGGGGCGGGGTTGGGTACGGGGTACGGTGTACGGTTTGGTGCCTGGTAGTAGCATAACAATTAATCTAACGAACAGCCAACCATACTTCTTCGTTGCCTATGCTAAAAGCATACAGATAATGTTTTGTTAAATATTATTTTTGAGGCGACATTAAAGTAGCTAAATTCGTCATTATGGGGAAAGCGTGATTACAGGACAGATAAAAACCGATTATGTTCCCCATACTGTATTTGGCGCCGCATCAGAAGGAGGGTATGAAAGCATTGAAAGACAACATCGAACGGTTGGAAGGGTTGGTTGAGAACAATCAGCTGGAACGCGTATTCGAAGAACTGAAGCAACTGGTTAAATATACCGAATACAGCATTACCGTTTCCCTGCTGCTCAGCGATTTCAACGAAATCCGCCAGGAGGCGCTCAACCAGGCCATCACCGCCGAGGAAGAGCGCGTCCGCCTGATCCAGATCAAGAAATCGCTGTTCCAGCTCCTCCGGCACATCCACAAGACGGGGGAGGGCATGGTGGAAGAAGGGAACGAGGAGGTCATGCAGATCACGCTGGCCAGGAACGAGGAGGAGTTCAAGCGGCTGCTGGAGCAAAAACTCGCCAAACGGTATGTCAACCTGGAGAAAATTTCCACCGGCGACACGGCCATCATCTACAAAGCGGAGAAGGCGGATAATATAACCCATACGCCCCAGCGGGTAGCCATTAAGGTCATCAAGCCCCTTTCGGTGATCGATGATGAAAACCTGGAAAATATCCGGGAGGACCTGGGCAAGGCCAAGCAGCTCTCCGGCCTGGACGGCATCATCAGCATTCTCGACGAAGGGCTGGACGCCCCGCCCCGCTACATCGTCACGGAGTACATCGACGGCATGCGCCTGTCCGAACGCCTGGAAAAGGGCTGGCCCTACCAGCTCCGCGAAATCCGGGAGATGCTCTACACCATGGGGCGGGCGCTGTACCAGGGCCATCAGGACGGCCTGGTGCACAACAACCTCTGGCCATCCAATATCCTGATCGATAAGAAAAAGGGGGCGAAGCTGTCTCCCTTCCAGGTGGTGAAGGCGTCCTACTACAAGCGCACCTTCGAGCGCATCCGCCTGTTTTCCATGTACTGGAGCCCCGAGCAGATCAACAGTGACACGGCCACGCCGCTTTCCGACCAGTATTCCTTTGCCCTGATCGCCGTGGAGCTGTTTACCGGCAATCCTTTCTTCCGGGGCGGCACCGTCATGGAAATCCTGCGCCGCCGGCTCGACTTTGACGAAAACCCGGGCCTGCTCCAGCAGGAGCTCAAACCCACCCTCTGCCCGCCCCGCTTTGTCAAGGCCCTGGGGCGCATGCTCAGCTACGATCCCCGGGAACGGTTTCTGGACATGGAAGAAGTGCTGGAGGAGATCCAGAAGCTGCCCGCTACCGGCCAGCCGGTGGAGAAACACCCGGATTACCAGCTTATCAAGAAACTGCGCAACAGCTACAACCGCGTGCGCCGCATCGACGGCTTCTACAAAGCCTTCTACGATTTCTTCATCGACAAATCCCCCAACGCCCGGGAGATTTTCGACCGGTCCTACACTGCCCGCATGGCCCGCGAAAACACCTCCGAGGAAGAACTCTGGAAATACCAGCACCAGATGCTCGACCTGGCCATGGAGCGCCTGCTGCAGTTCCCTTCCGTGTCCACCGCTATGGGCCAGCGGCTGCAATCCCTGGCCCGGCAGCACGCCGCCGTAGGGGTGCAACCCGAAGATTATACCCTTTTCCTGGAGTGCCTCAAAGAAACCATCCTCGCCTTCGACGAAGAGAACTGGAGCAATCCGGA
>JAGFJD010000492.1 GCA_024102975.1 Phaeodactylibacter sp.
ACCGGGAATTCAAAGCTCACCCCGATCATCAGCCCTATGCCCCGCACTTCAGTTATCTGGCGGAAGGCGCGCAGTTCCTTCATCAGGTAGCCGCCCACTTCCGCGGCATTGGCCATCAGCCTTTCTCTTTCGATTACTTCCAGCACCGCCAACCCCGCCGCACAGGCCAGGTGGCTACCGCCGAAGGTAGAGCCCAGCATGCCGTACCACGCCTCGAACTCCGGGTGGATCAGCACGCCGCCGATGGGGAAGCCGTTGCCCATCCCTTTGGCTACCGTGATCAGCCCCGGAGTTATTCCTGCCTGCTGAAAGGCAAAGAACGCTCCGCTGCGCCCGTAGCCCGACTGCACTTCGTCCAGAATGAGCACTGAGCCCCGCTCCCGGCAGGCGGCGGCTACAGCTTGCAAGAAGGCCGGATCGGGAACATAGATCCCCCCGATGCCCTGAATGCCTTCCACCACCACGGCGCAGACATCGCCCTGCGCCAGGCTCTCCAGCACGCCGGCCGTGTCGTTCAGCTCGTGCCAGGCCACTTCGAAGCCTTCGTTAATGGGCGCCACGATCTTGGGGTTATCGGTGATGCGCACCGCCGCCGAGGTCCGCCCGTGGAAACCCTGCCGGAAGGCGATCACTTTGCTGCGGCCGTTGCGGAAGGAGGCCAGCTTGAGGGCGTTCTCGTTCGCCTCCGCCCCGGAATTGCACAGGAACAACTGGTAGTCTTCACAACCGGATACCTGCCCCAGCTTTTCGGCCAGGGCTTCCTGAAGCTCGTTCTGAACGGAATTGGAGTAGAACGGCAGGGCCTCCAATTGGGCCTTCACCCGCTCCACATAGTGCGGGTGCCCATGCCCGATGGAGATCACGGCGTGCCCGCCGTAAAGGTCGAGATAGGCCTGCCCGTTCTCATCGTAAACGTAGCAGCCTTTGCCCCGGACGGGCTTGATGTCAAATAAGGGATATACCTGGAAAAGGTTCATCTTTTTGTGTAAGTGTGTAAGGGTGTAAGGGTGTAAGGGTGCGAGGGGCCGTTTACACTTTTACACCCTTACACATTTATACAATAGGTTACTAGAACCCCACCCCCTTCACCCACAGCCCCGACGTCTCCTCCAGCCCGAACATCAGGTTCATATTCTGCACGGCCTGGCCGGAGGCGCCCTTGAGCAGGTTGTCGATCATGCTGATGATCAGGATCTTGCCTTCGTGCTTCTCCAGGTGGAGGATGGCCTTGTTGGTATTCACCACCTGCTTGAGGTCCGGGTTTTGCTCGCTGATGACGACGAAAGGCTCGTCCTGGTAATAACTTTCGTATACTTCCTTCAGCTTTTCTTCATTGAGCTCGCTGTACATATAGATACTGGCGAAAATGCCCCGGGTAAAGTTGCCCCGCACGGGCAGGAAGTTGAGGCCTTTGCTGAAGTTGGGCTGCAATTGCAGGATACTCTGGCGGATCTCTGCCAGGTGCTGATGCTGGAAAGCCTTGTAGATGGAGACGTTGTTGTTGCGCCAGCTGAAGTGGCTGGTGGGCGTCGGTTCCTGGCCGGCGCCGGTAGAGCCGGTGATGGCGTGGATGTGCACGTGGTCTTCCAACAGCCCCAGCTTGGCCAGCGGCAGTAGGGCCAGTTGGATGGCGGTGGCGAAGCAGCCGGGGTTGGCCACGTACTGGGCCAGGCGGATGGCGTCTTTGTTGAGCTCCGGCAGGCCGTAGACGAATTCGTGGGTGTCGCTGTCCAGGCGATAGTCGGCGCTCAGGTCGATGATGCTCAGGCTTTCCGGCAGTTCATAAGCGGCGAGGAAAGCCTTGGATTTGCCGTGGCCCCGGCAGAGGAAGATCACGTCCACCGCCCCGAAATCCGGGTCGAGGATGAAGGGCAGGAAGGTGTCGCCCAGCAAGTCTGTGTGTACATCCGTCACCAGCTTGCCGGCCTGGCTGCTGCTTTGCACGAAAACGACTTCTGCCTCCGGATGGAAAAGCAGTATTCGTAAAAGCTCCCCCGCCGTATAGCCGGCGCCGCCGACGATGCCTACTTTAATCATGCTGTTCCTGTTGCTGGTTGACGAAATGGTGGATCTTCAGCTGGTTGGACAGCACCTTGGTGAAGCCCTTGACATCCTCGCCTGTCCAGGCCTTGTTCATCTCTCCGTACTGCCCGAAACCGCTGTTCATCAGGTCGTACTCCGACTCGATGCCAAGCAGCTCGAAGCGGTAGGGATGGAGCCGGACGAACACCGTGCCGCTGACGTTCTCCTGGGTGTCCTCCAGGAAGGTTTCGATGTTGCGCATCACCGGGTCGAGGTACTGGCCCTCGTGGAGCAGCATGCCGTACCAGTTGGCCAGCTGTTCTTTCCAGTATTGCTGCCATTTGGTGAGGACGTGTTTTTCCAGCAGGTGGTGCGCTTTGATGATGAGCAGAGGCGCCGCCGCTTCGAAGCCGACCCGCCCCTTGATGCCGATGATGGTGTCGCCCACGTGGATATCGCGCCCGATGGCGTAAGGAGCCGCCAGTTTCTGCAGGGCCTGAATGGCCTGGGTGGGATGATCGAAAGCCGTACCATCCAGGCCCGTCAGCTCGCCTTTTTCAAACTGCAGGCTTACCTTCACCGGTTCCGTTTTTTCCAGCGGAGTAGGATAAGCTTCTTCCGGCAGCGGCTGGTGAGAGGTGAGCGTTTCCGCCCCGCCCACGCTGGTGCCCCAGATGCCCTGGTTGATGGAGTATTTGCCTTTCTCCCAGGGCCAGTCGACGCCGTTCTTTTTGAGGTATTCGATCTCCTCACTCCTCGACAGCTTCAGGTCGCGGATGGGAGTGATGATCTCCAGGCTTTCGCCCAGCACCTGAAAGGCCAGGTCGAAGCGCACCTGGTCGTTGCCGGCACCGGTGCTGCCGTGGGCCACCGCCTGCGCTCCGATCAGCTGAGCGTACTGCGCTGCCTCCAGGGCCTGGAAGACACGCTCGGCGCTCACCGACAGGGGGTAAGTATTATTGCGCAGCACGTTGCCGTAGATGAGGTAACGGATGCATTTGTCGTAGTAATGCGGCACGGCGTCGATGGCCTTGAAGCCGGCGGCGCCCAGTTTCAGGGCGCGTTCTCCCAAGGCTTCTACCTCCTCTGCGCTAAATCCCCCGGTATTGACCGTCAGAGCATGCACCTCCATCCCCTTTTCCCGGGTGAGGTATTGGATGCAAAAGGAGGTATCCAGCCCGCCGCTGTAAGCGAGGACGACTTTTTTATGGCTCATGTTATTCGTTAATTCGTTATTCGTTGATCCGTTATTCGTTGATTGGTTGATTCGGTATCCGGATACCGAATCAACCAATCAACGAATAACGGATCACCAGATATTATTCACCACCATATGCGTCAGGTCGTACTGCATGGCTTCCCGGCCGGAAGGGGCCAGCATGGCCGTGCAGAGGCACATGCGCCGGTGGTTGCGTTCCAGGATGTCGAAGTTGGGGCAGCTGCGGCAACCTTCCCAGAAGGCGTCGTCCTGCGTCAGTTCGGAGAAAGTGACGGGCTTGTAGCCCAGCTCCGAGTTGATGCGCATGACCGGCAGGCTGGTAGTGATGCCGAACAGGCGCGCTTCGGGGAACTTCTCCCGCGACAGTTCGAAGGCCTTCTGCTTGATGGCCTTGGCCAGGCCCTGTTTGCGGAAATCGGGCGAAACGATGAGGCCCGAGTTGGCCACATAGCGGCCGTGGCTCCACACCTCAATATAGCAAAATCCGGCGAGTGTTTCGCCCTGCAGGGCGATCACGGCGTTGCCGTTGTTCATCTTGGTGCGGATGTAGGAGGGTTGCCGCTCGGCGATGCCCGTGCCCCGGGCTTTGGCCGACTCGGCGATCAGGTGGCAGATGGCTTCAGCGTACCCCTCGTGCTGAGGGCCGGCGATTTCGATGGTGAACTCCATTTCGGTTTGCATGGTCATTGGCACTGCTTTTCGGGAGCAGTTGGTTGAATAATGAAGAAAGCGATCCTGGTTTTATTCTTCAGGGAAAACGGCAGGCGGCAAAGCCTGCCCTCGATGGGTAATATGTAATTTTTTCGCCCCTAAGGGCGGCGGCGGGCGCGTCGGCAGATAGCACAAGCGGCGCCGTGCGGCCCGTTGTGGGAAGTGAAAGGAATGATATGTGCTGCTGCCGTTAACATGGTAGGCCAAAAGTAGAGGGTATGCGCGCAAAATGCAAGCCCGCCGGGAATATTTATGATTTTTTTTACGAAATCCAAAGGCGATGAAAGATGCTCAGCGCCAGGGCCTGGGGGTATTCCCTGTTGAGGAGTTAGCAGGCGTGCCTTGCCGTTTGTGATGAAATTCATTGACAAAGTAATTCGGGGATGCCAACTTTGCCAAAAAAATCATGGCGGAAGAAGAAAAAAAACTCATCACCCGGGATTTTCTGGCCATCGAACGCACCCGGCTGGCCAACGAGCGTACCTTTCTGGCCTATTTCCGGACGGCGGTCGTTTTTCTCAGTGCCGGCTTTGCCATTGTTCAGTTGGATGCCCTCGAAGAAATTCACCTCGTCGGCTGGTTCCTCCTGTGCCTGTCGCCGGTGATCCTGGCGGTCGGAGGAATACGGCTGGTGCAGGTGCGGAGGCAGATCAGGAAGTATTATAATGAATGAGTGAATGGGCACTGCGTGTAATCCGGGGACATAACCATATGGCCCCATAGCCATTTTCCAGTCCATTACTCCAGCTCCTGCAGGTCTTTCAGCAAGCTTTCCGGCATCCGGGTATCTACGCCCTCCTTATTGCCCAGTTCGATGGCGCGTTCGGCGCAGCGGATGCCGAAGTTTTTCTCTTTAAGGCGGAGGCAGGCAGCGGCCGCCAGGGTATTGATTTCACAATTGTCTTCGATTTTCAGGGCCTGCTTTGCCCAGTCGAAGGCCCGAAGAAGGTGCGCCTCCTCCTGGCTAAAGATCAGGAAGGCCCAGGCCAGCCGCTGGAGCAATTGGGCGTCTTCTATGACATAGTTGTCGTCGAGTTCGAGGGCCAGGGCGATAAAGCGCCGGCGGTCGTTTTCTTCCTTGCTGTGGCGGAGGTGATTCAATTGGTATTCAAGAGCGTATTGCCGCCCTTTTTCAGGCCATATTTCCTGGAAGGCGGCAGTAATTTCATTTTCATCATTAATATCCTCTTTGCGGAGTTTCATTTCTACGCCGGCTTTCAGGGTTTGATCCACCAGTATTGCATCTGCAAATTGATAAGCCAGCCGGCGGTTTTCGGCCAGGAAACGGTACATGGCGTGGCTGACATCGGGCGGCGCCAGCTCGGCGATCAGTTTCAGGTTCTCGGGTGCAGCCCAGTCATTTTGTTCTTCGAGGTATTCCAGGGCGATGGCGGCGGGATCGCCATATCCGGCCTTGTGCAGGGCGCGGGCATAGGCCCGCATCATTTGCGGGGAGCGGTCGCCAGCCCGGTAGGCGCGTTCCAACGTTCCCACCTGTCGGGTGCTGTCCAGGGCGGCGGCGCCCAGCTCCAGGAATTGCGTAGCGCTCATGCGGCCCAGGCCGCGGTGCAGCATATCGCCTTTGGCATTGATGAACAGGAAAGTGGGATAGCGGCTCACATCGTAGGCGCGGGCGAAGAGCAGCCCTTCGCCGTGTTCCATATCCATCTTTGTGCTGATGAAGTGGTGATTGAAAAAATCCCCTACGTCTTCCCGGACGAAAACATGAGCCGCCATCCATTTGCAGGGGCCGCACCATTGAGTAAAGGCATCTACGAAGATGGGCTTGCCCGAATCGCGGGCCATTTGGAGGGTGGCTTCCCAGGTAGTGTCCAGGATGGCCATCTGGCCGTAAGCGAGCGTGCTGCTGAGCAATATGGCGATCAGGGCGGGCGATTTCATAATTGGTCATTTTTGCTCCGTACAGTGGTTTTAGCCTGAGCTGGGCAGACTGCCTGCGGCTGCCGGGTGGATCGTGGCACAAGATAGTAGAATTCAGGCTGAAACAAAAGGCCGGGCCAGGCGTATGAATGGTCAGCCCCTTTTCTGTTGCCCCCTGCCAGGTGCCTCCGGAGCGAAGTTCCGGGGCGGTTGTTTCCCGGCCGGGAGTAGAATGCGGTAGTCCCGACGGATGCAGCACATTGTCAGGGTGCAGGCCCGGTGCCAATTAATGCTGACGAACGCCAGATTGGCCGCAAAACAAACACACTATGATGAACGCTGCTATTCCCCTCGAATATCTATTTGCTGGTGTCGCCATCCTCGTATTGTTTTTCTGGAATCCCCGCGTTTCGCTGACGTTGTTGAAAGCCGCGTTTTTCCTTGCCCTGTACGCGGTTGCCATTCCTGCGCTCTACCGTTGGCCAGATGTGGAGGCCACCTGGGAAGCCCATTTCCTGGGCAGCCTGGCCATACCCCTGGGCGTAGCTGTTTTTTCCGGTGTCCTTTTTGCCATCGCGGCCTACTTTATCGACCGGGATTTTGACCAGGACCCTCAGGATCACTTCAAAGGCAACGGCCTTTTCTTTCGTTACGGAGCAAAAGTATTTGAATCCATCCTGCCCATCCAATTGGACGAGGAGGAGGGAGAAGGCGCCGAGAGCGTTGCGGCCCGGTTTCGGGAGTTTATCCGGGAGGCGGCCAGCAAACAGTTCGGGGGGCTCCGGGAGGTGGCTTTAACGCAGCAGCACGTCATTAAAGACCTGGGGTGGAAAAAGGAGGACAGCTATCATTATCGGCACGGGGAAAAAGAGTTTTTCAAAGCTTCCTTTCAAACCGCCAGAAACAGCACGCTCTATTATTTTGTCCACCTGCACCCGGTAGGGCGCCATTTGCTGGTACACCAATTCGCTTACAAGAGGGGGCGCCACTTTTGGTATCACGCTCTGCTGTTTTTCGCCACCGCTCCATTCCATGTATGGTTCTGGGGATACGCCTGGGTCAAGGGGCGGTACAGTATTATGGGCCGCCTGAACCGCCATTACGACGAGAGTTCCTATGACCGGATGGACCTGAATTCTTACTACTGGCTGGCCGGCCACAGCATGATGATGGCCACCCGGCAATTTGCCGACGCGAACGGCCTGTTGAATGAAGAGCTGGAAAGGTTGATACTCAACGATGTCGGCAGGTTACAGGGGCGCGGCCCCAAAACAAACCTCTCCTCCCGGTTGCTTTTCCTGCAGGGAAGTCGTAATTTGCACTAAGATTCAAAGGATACAAAGTCTACTTTTTAAGAAAAAAGCCCCGGCAGCCTGTACTGCCGGGGCTTTATGTTTGCCGGGGGCGGTTAGAGCATGTTTGGAGGTAGTGCTTTGGAGGCGAAAATGGTCGATTTTGGGTTCTCATGAGGCTCATTTTCGAGGTCATAGCAGCGCTATGGGCGAGGAAATAGCCGAAATGAGGTTCCATAAGCGGGCATTTGCAGCCCAAATGACTACCTCCAAACATGCTCTCAGCTTGCGGGTGTAATTTCGGGTATTCCTGCAATCTCCCGCCCAGAGCATTTATCCCGTAAAATACAGATAAGCCATAATGATCAGCACGACCACCAGGCCCGACCAGAAGATATCGCCTCTGGTGTAGCTGGCTTTGTTCTCTGCCCGGTGTTCAGCGGTCAGGGTGCCGAAGGTAAGCCCGCTGATCTTTTCGTAAGAGGGCGCTTCGGTCGCGTAGCTCACCGCCACCATAACGACGGCGCAAACGATGAAGATGAGCAGGCTGTAATACTGGAAGAAGATGTTGTTGACCACCCAGAAGAAGGAGCCTTCCTCGTAGGCGAACCCTTCGGCCAGCGCTACCGGCGTATCGATGGCCAGGCGGAACAGGCCCATGGCGAAACCGACGCCCAAAGCAGCCAGGCAGCCTTTGGCATTGAGGCGCTTCATAAAAACGCCGAAGAAGAAGACCACGAAGATGGGGGGAGCCAGGTATCCCTGCACGCTTTGCAGGTAGTCGTACAGCCCCCGGCTGCCCTGGATGACCGGAATCCACAGCAGGCCGATGACAACCATAACGGCGGTGGCGATGCGGCCGATGAACACCAGGCTGGCTTCAGAGGCGTTGGGGCGGAACCGGGAGTAAAAATCCATGGTGAACAAGGTGGAGGAAGCGTTGAACACCCCGGCCAGCGAGCTCATCAGGGCTGCCAGCAGGCCGGCCACGACCATGCCCCGGATGCCTGTCGGCAGGATGGTGGCCACCAGCAGGGGAAAGGCCTGCTGGGCGTTGGCGTTGATGACTTTTCCCTGTTCGTCCAGCAGTTCATCGCCGATGGCCGGCATCTTGCCGCTGGCGGCCAGGGCAAAGCAGATCATGCCGGGAATGATGAAGATAAAGACCGGCAGCAGTTTCAGGAAGGCTGCCGCAATGGTGCCCCGGCGGGCTTCCGTCAGGTTTGCCGCCCCGAGAGTGCGTTGCACGATGTACTGGTCGGTCGTCCAGTACCACAGGCCGATAATAGGGGCGCAGAGCAGCATGCCCAGCCAGGGGTAATTGTGGTTGAAGTACCAGGCCATCCGGGTTTCGTTCTTCACCGGCGCCCAGCTGCCTTCCAGGCCGGCGGGCACGAGCGGTTTCCAGAGGTTGAACATGTCGGAGCCGGCGATCCGCCGCAGTTCGTCCCAGCCGCCCAGGGCCTCCAGGCCGTACCAGGTCACCAGGATGGAACCCAGGATGAGGATCACGGTCTGGATGGCCTCGGTGTAAGCCACAGCCTTCAACCCGCCCAGGATGGTATAGAGCCCGGTCAGGATGATGACGAGGATGGAGCCGATCCAGAAGCTGTTCAGGCCCATGAAGCTGAGTTCGGGCATCAGGACGCCGAAGACGATGCCGCCGGCGAAGATGCCTACAGCCACCTTGGTCAGCACATAAGCTACCAGGGAGATCAGAGAAAGCACCACGCGGGCGGCAGGCGAAAAGCGGCGCTCCAGGAATTCGGGCATGGTGAATACCCGGGAGCGCATGTAGAAGGGCGCCAGTACCCAGCCCAGGACCAGCAGGCACCAGGCGTGCAGCTCGTAGTGGGCCATGGCCACGCCGTCGGTAGCGCCCGAGCCGGCAAGGCCCACCAGGTGTTCCGAGCCGATGTTGGACGCAAAGATGGAAGCGCCGACGACGAACCAGCCCAGGTTGCGCCCGGCGAGAAAGTATTCGTCGGATGTGTCCTGCCTTTGTTTGATTACCCACCAGGCGATGCCCAGGATGAGGGAAAAATAAGCGAGGATGATAGCCCAATCGATTGCGTGAAGTACGGTCATGGTCGTTTCGTTTATAGTTGGTGACAATTGGTATTCAATCCTGCCCGTAGTGACGCACGGAAGGTTTTGTCGGCTACAAAACCCGCCGGGTCAGTATATACTGGCATCGCTGGTTTTGCTCCTGACAAAACCACGCGTTCGCCAGTATAAAATGAAGGCCAGAGGGTTTCAAACCTTAAGAACATCAAAATTATTCCTATTTTTGGGATTACAAGAAGCAGTTTGGCAATTTGAGCTGCTGAAAGAAAGAATTATCCCTTCTCTAACCCGCAAACCACCCCCCATTTATTTTAATTGGTTCTCCGGCATTGCCCGGAAATAAAAGATTTCATGCCATGAAAAGATTGATGCTTTGCATTAGCGTTTTTTTTCTGCGGGCTGCTTTGCCCGCCCAATCTGTACTGGGCAGCGCCGGCGAAGTGGAAAGCGCGGGAGACATGAGGCTGGAATGGACCCTTGGAGAGCTGGCAACCGCTACGGCTTACTATGCGGGCGGCCAGGTTACCGAAGGTTTCCATCAACCCCTCCTCTCCATTGTGCCCGTTTCTTTGTTTACTCCTGTTAACGAACGGATCAATGTCTTTCCCAACCCCACCGCCGCTTTGGTGCATATCGCTGCCGATCCGGAATCCGGCGGGGCCCTGCAGCTGTTGCTTTTTGATGCGGGCGGGCGCCTGCTTTTGCGGAAACAGGGGCCGGCCGGCCAGGGCCCGGAAACCGTAGACCTCTCCGGCCGGGATGCCGGAACCTACCTCCTGAATATCTGCAATGGTAACGGACAGGTCATACATGCCGCCAGGATTATAAAATATTGATTCCCATAAATCACTGGACTTTGGACGTAAAGTCGGAAGTGCGAAGTCGGAAGTCGGAATACGGCGCAAAATGGGCGTTTGACGCCAATTTTCCGCCTTCCGCCTTCCGATTTCCGCCTTCAGCGTCAGACCGTCCAAAGTCTAGATAAATCATCAGTCATGAAAAGATCAATCCTTTTCCTTGTTTCTTTTTTCGGTTTCCTTGTTGCCGCCAACAGCCAGGCTTTTGGCGGGTTAGGCATGAATTATCAGGCAGTGGCCAGGGATGCCGGCGGGCAGGTCCTTGCCGGCAAAAACATCAGGCTGCGGGCTGCGCTGCTCGCCGGAGGCCCATCCGGAAATCTGTTATACAGCGAAATTCACCAGGTAACCACCAGCGAGCTTGGGCTTTTTAACCTGGCTATTGGACAAGGCAAAGCCGCCGTCGGCGATTTTGCGCAAATACCGTGGAGCGAAAAAAACATCTGGCTGGAAATGGCCATTGCCGAAGAAAACGAAAGCGAATTTACCGTTTTTGGCGCCAGCCGGCTCCTGGCCGTACCTTACGCCTTTCACGCCGGCTCGGCTGAGATGCTGCAGCTTCCTTCAGAGGGACAGAGAGGCCCCTGCTCCATCACGGGCCTGCCGTTCTGGTCGATCCGCGGCAACGACAACGTCGATGACGAGTGCCATTTCATCGGCACCAGGATAGCAGAAGATCTTGTTTTCCGGACCAACTGGGTGGAACGGATGCGCATCGGGGCCGACGGCGGCATCGGCCTGTCGGGCGACCTCCACATCGAGGGCGACCTGGTGGCTGAAGGAGACGGCACCTTCTTCAACCTGAATGCGGAAAACGACCTGGCCGTAGCCAATCACGCCACCGTTAATTCCCTGGAAGTAAGTGCAGAAGCAGCTGTAGAAGGCCAGCTCAGCGCCAAAGGGCGGGTAATCGTCGACGGAGGCGCCGACGGCAGCCAAAGCGAACAGGACAGTTACCCCCTGCTCGTCAGGGGAAGCACCCAGGGCATTGCGGTGGAAGTGGCGCCGGCAACCACCAATAACTTCGAATCCGGGCGCGGCAACAATTATATGTCGTTCTGGAAAAACGGCCAGATGACCGGCCGGATCGAAGGCATGAACCCCGGCGACCTCGACCCCACCGGGCTGGTCAGCCTGATCACCAACCTCGTCAGCAACCCGCCCGGCGGCATCAGTTACAATTTCGGATCCCTGCCGATCAATGTAATCCCCAACGTGGATGTGTTTACCGATGTGGATTGGGGCATCTTCCTCGATGTAGATGTTGGCGTCGGTTTCAACAATGTGGTTTTAAACAACCCCTTCAACAACTACAACCAGGGCCTGCTGAACTATATCCAAAACCCGACGGGCGGCCCCGCCAGTTTGATCTGGAACCAGTTTACGCAGATCGCCTGCGACCCGGCTACCGGCATCTTCCAGCAGGGGCAGGGTGCGGAAGCCGCCACCAATTTCAAATCCCAGGTATTTTCCAACTACACGCTGGACATCCTGACCAGCTCGATCGCCGTATTCGGCTCCATCGTGGAGCTGGCTGCCAGCGCTGCCAGCGTTTTCGACCCGGAGGATATCGCCAACGAGGCCATCGACCTGGTCGTGGACATTACCAACCTGGTCATCACCGGCAGCTATGCGGACGTCAACCGGGGCGTTGCCTACGAATCCGGGGCGGGCGACTATGCCGAATGGCTGCCCCGCGCTTTCCCCGACGAGCGGATGTCCTATGGCGACATAGTCGGCGTTATCGGAGGAAAAGTATCCAAAAAGTTCACGCATGCCCCCCGTTTCATGGTTGTCTCGGCTTCCCCGATCGTCCTGGGCAATATGCCCGCCGGAGAGGAGGAAGCGGAAGGCTCGGAAAAGATCGCGTTCATGGGCCAGGTGCCGGCCAAGGTTTGCGGGAAAGCGAACATCGGCGATTACCTCCTGCCCTCCGGCGCAGGCGACGGGTTGGCGATCGCCGTGTCGCCGGAAAACATGAAAGCCCGCGACTACCAGCGCATCGTCGGAGTAGCCTGGGAGGCTTCTGACGGAACGGAGTTCGTCAAAATGGTCAACACCGCCGTTGGCCTGAACCACAACGATACCGGCAGGCTGATCGAAGAGCTGCAGGCCGTCGTCAACCGGATGCAAAAAACCCTTCAGGAAATCGACCCCGGCTACCAGGCCCACTTCTTTGACGTGGAAGGGCAGGGGCCGGCCCGGCAACAAAGGCCGGACTATTCCGTAGCGCCGACGCACCCGTCCCGCATCGGCCGCTATTTTGAAGGCAGGGAGTACGGCAATCGCCGGGAGATGCTGCAGGATGTCAAAAAAGCCCTGACAGAAGTAGCCCGTATTGATCTCGGCAATTATCCGTTGGTAGCCCATATCCTCGACCACCCGGAGGAGGCGCCGGCCCTGGCGGCATTCTATGCGCAATGCCGGAACGGCATGAAAGGGCTGGCCGAAAGGCCTTTCCCGAATCCGGGCCCGGCAATTCCGGAGAACCACCGGGAACGCCAATAATGCCGGCACCTGCCCCGGCCGGTTGCTGTGCTTGTATCCGGCGACTAAAGGGGCCATCCAGCATGGTTTGAACTTGCCCCGCATCGGATTTTGGACAAACTCAAACCCGGCGTACGCACAGCCCTGAAAAACAAAACCTGCCTCCCGGCCACCGCCGGGACGCAGGTTTTGCTTTTCAGGTTGAAAACGTCAGGCGATCGTGATGTCCTTGTTCAGGTACACATCCTGTATTGCGTTCAGCAGTTCGACCCCGTCCTTCATCGGTTTCTGGAAGGCTTTGCGGCCGGAGATAAGGCCCATGCCGCCGGCCCGCTTGTTGATGATGGCGGTGCGCACGGCCTGCGCCAGGTCGTTTTTGCCGGAGGCGCCGCCCGAGTTGATCAGCCCTGCCCGGCCCATATAACAATTGACCACCTGATAGCGGGTCAGGTCGATGGGGTGGTCGGTAGTCAGCTCGGTATAGACCTTGTCGTGAGTCTTGGAGTAGTTGACGGCTTTGAAGCCGCCGTTGTTTTCCGGCTGTTTCTGCTTGACGATGTCCGCCTCGATGGTGGCTGCCAGGTGGTTGGCCTGGCCGGTCATGTCGGCTGACAGGTGGTAGTCCTTGTCCTTGTTGAATCCGGGGTTGCGCAGGTAGGCCCAGAGGATGGTCGCCAGCCCCAGCTCGTGGGCGTAGTGGAAGGCTTCGGAAACCTCCTGGATCTGGCGGGTGCTCTCGTCGCTGCCGTAGTAGATGGTAGCCCCAACCGCCACGGCGCCCATGTCGAAGGCCTGGTCAATGCTGGCGAAGAGCACCTGGTCGTACTTGTTGGGGTAGGTCATCAGCTCATTGTGGTTGAACTTCAGGATGAAGGGAATCTTGTGGGCGTATTTGCGGGAAACGGCGCCCAGCACGCCCAGCGTGGAAGCCACGGCATTGCAGCCGCCCTCGATGGCCAGTTTGACGATGTTCTCCGGGTCGAAGTAAATGGGGTTGGGCGCAAAGGAAGCCCCGGCAGTATGTTCAATGCCCTGGTCGACCGGCAGGATAGACAGGTAGCCCGTGCCGCTCAGCCGGCCGGCGTTGAACAGGGTTTGCATGTTGCGCATCACGACGGGAGAGCGGTCGGAGCCCAGCACGATGCGGTCCACAAAATCAGGGCCCGGCAGGTGCAGCTGGCTCCTGGGGATCGTCCTGGATTCGTGCTCAAGCAGGTATTGGGCGTCATCGCCTAAGAGCGATTCTACTTTGGAGAGGGATGCGGTCTGTACACTCATAGGATAAAAATTTGGTTTTAGAGTATGTTTATCATACGCTTTGAGAAAGAGCGAATTTAAGGATTTTTTCAGAGGGGGCCGGTGATTTTTATCATGCCGGAGCATGGTTTTTTGTTATTGTGTTTTGAACACTTTCTTACTTATTTTAAGGCTTTTACGGGCAATTAATACGTTCATTAAAACTACTCAATAGAATGGCAAACATCAATAAGAAAAAAGGCGTAATCGGCATCCTGACCGGCGGAGGCGACGTCCCCGGCCTCAACCCGGCCATCCGGGCTGTGACCATCCGTGCCCTGCGGGAAGGCTACGACGTGATCGGCATCCGCCGGGGGTGGGGCGGCATGATCGACATCGTCCGCGACAAGAAATACGACAACAGCAACAACTTCCAGTTGCTGACCAAGGACGTGGTCAACCGCGCCGGCCGCACCGGCGGCACCTTCCTGCATACCTCCCGCACCCGCCCCAGCCACGTAGCCAAAAGCCAGGTGCCCGAACACCTGAAGGACAGCTACCAGGCGGACATGAACGACCTCACCCCGGAAGTGCTCAAAAACCTGGAGTGGCTCAACATCGACTATCTCATCCCCATCGGCGGAGACGACACCCTCAGCTACGGCGTACACCTCTATCAGCAGGGGCTCAAGGTAGTGGCCATCCCCAAGACGATGGACAACGACGTGCCGGGCACCGACTACTGCATCGGGTTCAGCACCTGCGTCACCCGCACCATCTCCATGGCCAACAACCTGCGCACTGCCGCCGGCTCCCACGAGCGCATCATGGTGCTGGAGGTATTCGGCCGCTACGCCGGATTCACCGCCATGCTGCCCACCATGGCCGGCGCGGCCAACCGCTGCGTCATCCCCGAGCATCCCTTCGACATCAATCTGCTGACCGAACTCCTGGTGGAAGACCGCACCGAAAACCCCAGCAAATACTCCATCGTGCTGATCTCGGAGGGCGCCACCTTCAAAGGAGGCGAAATGGTATTCGAAGGAGCGGAAAAAGACGCCTACGGACACGCCAAGCTGGGGGGCATTGGCGATATGGTTTCGGCGAAAATCAAGGAACTTTCTCCAAAATACAACAAGGGTGGCAAAGCGGTCAACGTCATCAACCAGAAGCTCGGCTACCTGGTGCGCTGCGGGGACCCCGACGCCATCGACTCTATCGTGCCCATGGCATACGGCAACCTCGCCCTCGACCTCATCCTCAACGGCATCCACGGCCGGCTGGTCATCCTCAAGAACGGCCGCTACGACGACGTGCCCATCAGCGTAGTGACCAGCACCAAGAAGGTGGTCGACGTCAAGAAGTTCTACAATGCCGAACGGATGCGGCCTTTCTACCACAGCTTCGAAATGAAGCCCATGCTGATCATGACCAGCGAGGGGTAGTTTGTTTGGGTGGAAATGGTGATGGGGTTGGATGGGAGCGGATCACCATTTCCACCCGGGCCTGGAGCATGAGGCCTGGGCGTTGCAGCGCAACATCCGAAGATAATGTTTGAGGAGAGAAACACCCCGTGCGTGACTCCAGCCATTGCGTCACTACCTGCCGGGAGTATTGATTCATTGTTGTAGAAAGCCGGATTTTTTACCTTTGCCCCAAACCAGCCGACATGCTCGACCTTTTAACCGCGCCCTACCCGCTGAGAAAAAGCGCCGCCAGCGAATGGGGCTTTCCCATAGTGGCGGGCGTATTCGTAGCTTTATTCCTCATCGTTTTCCAGCCCTTTGGCACCCGGTCGTTCCAAAGCGATCACAAGTACCTGTTCCTCGCCGGCTACGGGGTGGTCATTTCCGGTTCCGTTTTGTTGATCAATAAGCTGCTGCCGCTGCTGTTGCCGAAGGCTTTCGGGGAAGAGAACTGGACGGTAGGCAAGCACATCCTTTTCCTGCTGGCGTCCTTCAGCCTGGTGTTCTTTGCCTGTTACATATATAAAGATGTATGGCTGGGCCGCCCCATTTCCTGGCGGGGCTTCCTGGGCTTTTACCCGATCGCCCTGTCGGTGGCGGTGTTCCCCCTCACGGGCCTGGTAGTAGGCGACTATATCCGGCAACTGAAGCGCTACGCGAAAGGCGCAGAGGAGGCCAACCGGCATTTTCCAAAAAAAGAACAAGAAAACGCCCCGGCCCTCATTGCTCTACCTGACGAGAACGGCAAAACGGCTCTCGAAACCTCTCCCGGGCAGGTGTATTTCCTGCAGGCCGCCGACAACTACGTGGAAGTGCATTATGAAGAAGACGGGAAAATGGCCCGCAGCCTCATCCGCAACTCGCTGTCGGCCATTGAAGAGCTGCTCGCCTCCCACGGCTTTCTCCGCTGCCACCGTTCCTTTCTGGTGAACCCGGCCCGGGTGGAGAAGGTATCCGGGAACGCGCAGGGCTACCGCCTCCACTTCCCGCTGGCCGAACAGCCCGTCCCGGTGGCCAGGAGCCGCAGCGCCGAAATCCTGGGAAAACTTAAGTAGCGCTCACCCCGCAGGCCCTGCATTTCGCCCCAAACCCTTACCGTTCGCCACTGCGGCCTGCAGCTCGCCCCATTGTGCTTTTTTATCACCTCCCCTGCGTATAGATTTGTACCCGTCAACCAGGCGGTATCGCCACCTTGTTATTTCACCCAATCATAACATCATGGAGAAAAGAATTGTCATTGCCATCCTCACCATTGCCGCGTTCATCCTTTCGCAGAAGGCAGCCGAGTTTATGAAGCTGTTCAGCTGGTACGCGGAAATGGATAGCCAGACACGTGGCGTATTGTACAAGATCACCTGGCACATAGCTTTCCCGCTGTTCATCCTGGGGCTGTTCCACGGCTTCCGGGATGCGCAGGAAGCCGCCGGCTTGTCCTTTTCCAAATTCAGGTATGGCTTTAGGACGGGCCTTGCCGGCACCCTGCCTATGTTGCTGGGCGCCGGCCTGCTCGCCAATTTCAACCTGGTTATCGACCCACATGCCATCCTCATCGGCTGCCTGCTGGCGGCAGTGAGTGAAGAAATCCTCTACCGGGCCATGCTCTTCGGGCAGTTGTTCCGCCATGCCGGCTGGGGCTTCATTTTTGCCGGGCTGGCCAGCGCCCTGTTCTTCGGGGCCGGGCACCTCTATCAGGGGGACAGCTGGGGCTCGCTCGCCGGCATCTTCCTGGTCACCTTCGCAGGCGGCATGTGGTTCAGCTGGCTGTACGTGGAGTACGGCTACAACCTGTGGGTGCCCATGAGCTACCATTTCTTCATGAACCTCTCCTGGGCCGTCTTTGACGTAAGCGACAACGCCCTGGGCGGCCTGGGGCCGAATATCTTCCGCGCGGCCACCATCGCCCTGTCCATCTGGCTGACGATCCGCCACAAGCGGCGGACGGGCGAAGCGTGGGTGGTCACCGGCCAACGCTGGTGGCGGAGCAGTACGGTGCAGGTTGCCGCCGGGAATTAAGCGCATGTCTGGCCCGAAATCGGAAAGTGCCGCATGCAGCAGGAAGCCTGCCCCTTGCCTTCCGACTTCGCACCCGTCTTCGCTGTCGCTCTTCCGGGCAAGCTTCCCATCCCGACCTCCTTCGTCGGTGCGGGACTCCCTACAGTCGCTTCCGCCTTACCATTTCGACCTACCCTTTCACCCACTCCAGCGCCCGTTCAATAATAGTATCCACCCCGGCCTGTTCGTCTTCCGGGGCCAGGGCGGCTTCGATATCGGGCGGCACGCCGAACTCGAGGTGTTCGCCTGCCGGGCTGACGGACTGGGTAGCGGAGAAGCGGTACGTCCAGCCGTTGGGCAGCTCGCCGTAGACAGGCGTGCCGCCGCCGCCGCCGGTACGGTCGCCGATAAGGACGGCATTGGGCAGCACGCGGGCCATCTGAGCGAAGGCGTTGGCAGCGCTGTAGGTTTGGCGGTTCGTCAGCACTGCCACCTTGCCCGCGTACCGCCGGCCCTGACGGGGCGTGACCTGCAGGTTCTCCCATTCGGAAAAGTCGTCCCTGCCGGGGCCGGTTTTGATGCGGCTGCGGGCGTACACCAGGGGCTCGCCGGCCAGGCAGGAGGCGAGCCGGTTGGCGTTCTCCAGGCTGCCGCCGCCGTTGTGGCGGATGTCGATGAGCAACCCTTGTGCCTCCTCGGCCAGCGCCAGGAGCGCGTCAAGGTGGGCCTCCTCAAAAGTATGGGCGAAGGAGCCGTAGTACACGTACAGAATGCTGTCGATAAGCTGCGCCCGAAACGGCCCCACCTGGCGGAAATCCCGTCCCAGGTAGTTGCGCTCCACGATATTGGCGTCGAAATTGGGCGGATAGTCCAGAAACCAGTCCCAGTTGCGGCTGCGGCCGAAGGTGGAAGTGAGGTTGACGTGGCCATCCTCCAACGTGTAAAGCATGTCGGCCAGCAGGCCGAACAGTTCAGTATCGCTCATCTGATCTATGGCACGGGGGCGGTAGGCCGCCCGGATAGAATCCCAGTCGATGCCCTTTTCCTCAAAGTAGCTGTACCGGTTGTTGACGTCCTCCCAAAGAGCGTCGAAAATCACAGCCGGCGAAGTGTCCGGATCACCGCCCAGTATGGCTTTCTCGCAGGCGCCGGCCAGGAGGAGCAAGAGAAGCAGGAAGGCGGAAGCCTGCCCGGAAGAGCGACAGCGAAGGCGGGTGGGAAGGCGGAAGGGTGCCAGTTTTTCCACAAGTTGTCGGCTATTAAGGATTTTGAACGCAAGGCGGGTGGCCATTTGTAAGACAAGGCTCTTCATAATCTGGCGGTTAGCGTTAACAAATAGTACCCCCGGCTGGCCGAAGAGCGGTGGGCGTCTTCCAGGACGGCCATATCGTAGCGGTACATCAGGCTCAGGTTGTTGCCCGAGCTGAGGGTGTATGTCAACCTGGGCCACAGGCCCCAGTTCCATGCCCTGCCCGAGACGAACAGCCTTGCCGAGCGCAGCAGCCCTCCGAAGCCCGCATCGCCGCCCGGTGCCCCGTCCGGCGCGTCGGATACATAGCCGGACTGCAGGAAAAAGCCGATGAGCTGGACGTGGCCCACGGCTTCCAGGCTCAGGCCGGAGAACTTGCCGCCGAAAGTGCGCCGGTAGCGAGCCGCCGGGCCGAAGCTGGTGTGGTAGTCGAAGCGGGGGCTGAAGTTGGCGGCGTCCTTAAAGCTCCGAATGCTCAGGGCGTTGTTGTTGGACCAGCCGAAATGGAAACCCCGGGCGGGCGCCTTCTTCTTGTGGTAGAACGTGAAGTTGATGATGCCTGCGGTGGTGCTGCGGGCTTTTGCACCGAAGCGGTTCTCCAGGTTACCGGTGCTGAAGCCGGCCCATACCTGCTCCGACTTATCCGGCCCCTCCACACTGTAACCGAGCATGAGGGACGGCAGGGCGCCGCTGTACAATACCGGGGAATAGGCCCGGCCGCGCTCCGCCGAATGGAGCAGGCCGGCGGCGATGTGGAGGGTGCGGTTTTTTTCTGCCGCCGGGCTGTCCTGCGCGTACATCGGCAGGCGGGCGGCCAGGCAAAAGAATGAAAGAAGGAAGACGGCGCGTTTCATGGATGTTTTCGGTTTGTCTCTCTGGAAAAAGGTACTTTCTTCCAAATAATCAAATTATCGGCTGTGCCCTCCAGCCCTGTTCTTCGCCGGGATAGGCGATCAGGGCTTCCGATACTTTTTTTTCCGCCGTAGAGAAACTGACCCCCAAGGCGATCTTCTCTTTTGAAGAATTCATGAATGGTTCGAGATAGCCTTTTTCCCTGACCTGGCGGAGGGCTTCTTCGGCTGTTTTGTCCAGCTTGAATTCTATAGCGTAGATGTGATCTTCCGTTTCCACTATCGCATCACAGCGCCCTTTGGAAGTGTGCACTTCAGAACGGACATAAGCGCCCAACAGCGAAAAGATCAGATGGACCAGCGCATGGTAGAAATGCTCGTTTTCTTTCTGCCAGAGTTCATAGGGGAGGGTGCTGAATACTGAATTGATCGTATCCATTACCTGTTTAACGTCTTTGGCTTCAAATGCTTTGGTTATGGCAACCACCGGTGCAAGAGCATTGCCGGACATGGTGTCCCGATAAACATTGAGGAGGAATTGTTGCAGGGAAAAGCGCACCTCTTCATTTGGGTATCTCAATTGGTAAACCCTGAACCGTTCGTCGTAAGAATCGATAGTCAGATATCCTGTTTGAAACAACACAGTGACCGGATCAAGGTTTTTGAAGTCAAAAGCGGAAAGCTGGTGTTCGGAAGCCTCGATATTGTCGATATCATAATACCGGTGCTTGCGCATCTCCCTGACCAGAAAAGTAGGCGTGCCGGTTTCGAACCAGAAGTTTTGAAAGCGGCGCCCTTCCTTAAAGAACCGGAGAATAGAAAAGGGGTTGTATACTTTTTCTTCTCCTCCCCAGGAATAGCCGTTGTACCAGTTTTTCATTTCTTCGACGTTCACCTGCTGTAAATGCCCCGGGAAATAATGTTCCAGCTCTGCATGGGTAAGGCCCAACAGGGTGAAAGCAGAGGTGCTCAAAGAGAGGTTCTCCAGGTTATTCAGATCGGAAAAAATGCTCACCTTGGAAAAAGCCGATACGCCTGTGATGAAAACAAGTTCCAGATAAGGATCACTGTCTTTCAATATGGAGTAGAGGTTTTTGAGCACATCCCGATTCGATTCCGCCTGCGGAATATCATCCAGATAATCGATGATCGGTTTATCGTATTCGTCGATAAGCAGGACGGCTTTTCCACCGGAAGCGGCTTTGATGATCAATTCCTGAAGATAGTTTTTGTAATTGGCATCGCCCAGCTTAATACCCAGGCGTTGAGCTTCTAGCAACAAACCTTTTTTTATCGCCTCCTCAAGCCCCTCTGTTTGATATGCATAACTGCTGAATTTAAGCCAGATCACCGGGTTTTGTTTTTTCCAATCCCAGTTATTTTCTATCCACAGCTCTTCGAACAGCTCGCGCGAGCCGCTGAATAACTCTTTCATCGTGGAAAGCAGCAATGACTTGCCGAATCGCCGGGGCCGGGACAGAAAGAAATACTTACCCCCGGTGACGATCCGGTGAATGTGCTCCGTCTTGTCCACATATACATAGCCGCCTTCGCGCAGCTCGCGGAAATCCTGAATGCCGATGGGGTACTTCATATTGCCAAAGATAATTCTTCCCCGGTTAAAAGCGAATTAAATCTCCCCCTCTCCCCCCCGCCGCAGTTCAACCCCCAAAATAAGCAGTTCAGCTTTTTCCGGTTTCGGGCGGTGGTTTTGCGCCAGATATTTGAGCCATCATTTCATCCAGAACAAACCATTGATCATGAAAAGGATATTCTCAATTCTCGTTCTCTTCAGCCTGTTTCTCTCTCTTTCCGCCCAGACCGGAACGGTCAAAGGGACGGTAACCGACCAGCAATCGGAAATGCCCGTCATCGGCGCTACGGTGCAGTTGCTGGGCACAGATGCACAGGCAGGCGCCGTGACCGACGCGGACGGCTACTTCGTGCTCGGCAACGTGCCGGCGGGCCGCAACGCGCTATTGGTCCAGTACCTGGGCTACGAGCCGCTGACGTTGCCGAACGTGGAGGTCTCTACGGGTAAGGACGTCATCCTGAACATCGCCATCCAGGAAAAGATCAGCCAGCTCAACGAGGTGGTGGTCACCGCCAAAACCATCAAGGACCGGGCGCAGAACGACATGGCGGCCGTTTCCGCCCGCCAGTTTTCCGTCGAAGAGGTCAACCGCTTTTCCGGCGGGCGGAGCGACGTGGCGCGCCTGGCTTCCAACTTCGCCGGCGTGTCTGCCCCCGACGACAGCCGCAACGACATCGTCATCCGGGGCAACTCGCCGACGGGCGTCCTCTGGCGCATCGAGGGCATCCCGGTACCCAACCCCAACCACTTTTCCACCTTCGGCACCACCGGCAGCCCGGTGAGCGCCCTGAACCCCAACGTGCTGCGCAATTCCGACTTCCTCACCTCGGCTTTCCCCGCCGAATACGGCAACGCCAACGCCGGCGTGTTCGACATCGGCTTCCGCAGCGGCAACCGCGACCGCCACGAGTTTACGTTCCAGGCCGGCGCGTTCAGCGGGCTGGAAGGCATGGCTGAAGGGCCGCTCGGCAATAAAGGCGGCTCCTACCTGGTAGCCGGCCGCTACTCCCTGATCGGGCTGATCGGCGCGGGCAGCACCGCCGCCACGCCCAACTACCAGGACCTCTCCTTCAAGGTGGACCTGGGCCGCACCAAAGCCGGCAAATTTTCCATCTTCGGCATCGGCGGCCGGTCGGACATCACCTTCCTCGGTTCCGAAATTGAAGAAGACGACCTGTTCGCCGCCGAAGACGAGGACGGCTACGTCGACTCCCGCTTCGGCGTAATCGGCCTGTCGCACAACCTCATCGTCGGGGAGAACACCTACGTGCGGACCGTTATCGGCGGCACCCTGCAGGGCAACAACTTTGAACAGGACCGCTACTTCAACTTCGGCACGGCCGAAGAAAACAAGCTGCGCATTACCGAAGTGGACAATGCCGAGTCGCGCTTCACCCTTTCTACCTATATCAACACCAAGGCCAGCCCCCGGCAAACCATCCGCGCCGGCCTGCTCTACGAAAACCTCGGCAACAATTCCCGCTTCCGGGACCGGGAAGACGCCCCCGACCGGGACGGCGACGGCGAGGCCGACTGGTTTACCGTCTACGACATCGACGGCCGCTTCAGCCTGGCTCAGCCCTTCGTACAGACCAAATACCGCCTGACCGAAAAGATCGAGATCAACGCCGGCCTCCACGGCCAGTATTCCACCCTCAACGAACAGTTTGTCCTGGAGCCGCGGGCTTCGGCCAGCTACGCCTTCAACCCGAAACACCGGATCACCCTCGGCTACGGCATGCACAGCCAGCTGGCGCCCCTGCCCATCCTCTTCCTGAACGAAGAGGTGGACGGAGCGCTGGTGCGTACCAACGAGAGCCTCGACTTCATCCGCTCCCAACACTACGTGCTGGGCTACGACACCCGCCTGGCCAAGGACTGGCGCCTGAAAACCGAAGTGTACTACCAGGACATCAGCCGGGCGCCGGTAGAGACGGCCCCCAGCAGCTACTCCACCCTGACGGAAGGCGCGGATTTTGCCTTCTCCGAAGACAAGACCTCCCTGGTGAGCGAAGGCACCGGCTTCAACCGAGGCGTAGAACTGACCCTGGAGAAGTTCTACAGCAAAGGCTACTACACCCTGCTGACCACCTCCGTCTTTGAAAGCAAATACGAGGGCAGCGACGGCGTCGAGCGCAATACGCCCTTCAACAACGGATACGTGGTGAACCTGCTGGCCGGCAAGGAGTTCCGGATCGGCAAGGGCGGCAAGAACGCCATCGTCCTGGACACCAAAGTGACCACCGCCGGCGGCCGCTGGTACACCCCGGTCAACCTGGAAGCTTCCCGGAACGCCGGCTTCGAAATCCTGGAGGCGGAACAGGCCTTCAGCCAGCAGTACGACAGCTACTTCCGCTGGGACGTGAAACTGGGCCTCAAGCTTAACAGCAGCAACAAGAAGGTCTTCCACCAGTTCTTCGTCGACCTGCAGAACGTGACCAACCGGCAGAACGTCTTCGCCCGCCAGTACAACCGCCTGACCAACAACATAGACCAGGTGAACCAGATCGGCTTCTTCCCTGACTTTTTGTATCGGGTGCAGTTTTAGAGGAGGTTTGGCGTATCTTTGCCTTTAATTTTTGCCACATAGGGCACATAGAGGTTTTCACATAGGGCACATAGGCGGCGGCCATTGCCGCCTTGTGCACCTTCGGCACATCTCGGGCGCCAATTTCCAGCGGCTGCCGTAGCCTTGGCGAAGGCATGCCCATTGGCGCGCGGGTTTTTCTGAAGCTCAGAAGCTGTTTGAACTTAATCCTCTGGTTTTCTTATGGCCCTTTTTCCGCCATTCTGCGTTGCCAAAATCCTCATTTAGCGCTGCTAAACTCCGGTTTTGGCGCCTTGAGTGGCGAAAAAATGACTCATAATAAATTCCAGAAACCAAATTCAAACAGCTTCTCAGAAAAAAACCAGACAATGTCAAAGGCCGCTGTTCTTTCAACCTCCAGGCTACGGGCGCCTGCTCTTCGGAAAACCCGGCGGGCAACGCTCCACAAACAGATACTTCGATACATGGTCAAACCGAACATACCCTACCTCGCTTTTGACGACCGGCTGCTGATGCTGCTGGCCATCCCGCTGCTGGCGCTGATCATCCCCTTCGTCTTTTTCGGGGTGAGCCTGCAGGAATACCTCCGGGTGGCGCCGCAGGAGTACTTCGAGTCGCTGATCTACACCACCGCCTTCTGGTTCTTCAACCGCTACCTGATGATCGTGCTGCGGCGGCGGTTCCAGGCCTTTGAGGAGACAATGAAGCGGCTGGCCATCCAACTGGCCATCATTGCCGTGGCCGTGCCGGCCATCTCGGTTAGCCTCGCCATAGTGCTCAACGCCGCCTACAGCGTCCTCGGAACGGAAGACCGGATCGAACCCACCCTCTTTCAGGGGCTGAGCTCCACTTACGTCCTAACCTTTGCCATCGCCATGTTCTACGAAGCCATATACTTTTTCCACAAGTTCAGGGAGGCCATCCAGGAGAAAGACCGCATCCAGATGGCGCACATCCAGGGGCAGCTCGACAACCTCCGCAACCAGATCAATCCCCACTTCCTGTTCAACAGCCTCAACACGCTGATGAACCTGATCCCGACCGACCCCAACCGGGCGATGAACTACCTGGACAAGCTGTCGAAATTCTACCGCTATGCCGTCAGCAACCACGACGAGCAACTGGCGCCCCTGCCGACCGAGCTGGACAACACGCGCATCTACGCCGCCCTGCTGCAGGAGCGCTTCCACGACGCCCTCCGGATCACGCTGCCCGGGGAGGCGCCCGGCAACGCCCGCATCCTGCCCCTCAGCCTGCAGCTGCTGATCGAAAATGCGGTGAAGCACAACGTCGTATCCCGGAAAAAGCCCCTCCACATCGAAGTGCAGGTGGCTGCGGACGGGAAAGCCATCCTGGTACAAAACAACATACAGAAGAAAATCCGGGAAGACGACTCTACCGGCGTGGGGTTGAAGAACATCCGCTCCCGCATGGCCTTCTTCACCGAAGCGCCGCTCACCGTCGCCGAAGAAGACGGCCGCTTTACCGTAGCCATACCGTTAATCTTTTCAAGCCAATACCTATGAAGACCCTGATCGTCGAAGACGAGATCAACGCCTTCCAGTACCTGGAGGCTTCCCTGAAAAAGATCGACCCCGCCATTGAAGTGCTGGCGCACCTGGAGAGCGTGGAAGACACCGTCAACTGGCTGCTGGACAACCCCGCTCCCGACCTGATCTTCCTGGACATCGAGCTGTCGGACGGGCGCAGCTTCGAAATATTCGAGCACCTGGAGGTAAAAGCCCCCATCATCTTCACCACCGCCTACGACCAGTACGCCATCGAGGCCTTCCGGCAGAACAGCATCGGCTACCTGCTCAAGCCCATCCACATAGATGAGCTGCGCAAAGCCCTCGACAAGTACAACCGCCTCCGCCCCGCCGCCGGGGCAGCGCTGCCCGACCAGCTGCAGGACGTCTTCCGCAGGCTGAACCGGCAGAAGAAACTGCGCTGCCTGGTGAAAAAGGGCAGCCATTTCGAATTCATCAACATCGAAGACATCGCCTGCGTGTACTCCGAGGAGAGCCTGACCTTCCTGCACACCTTCCAGCGGCAGCGCCACCTCTACACCAGCACCGTGGAAGGCCTGATGGCCGGACTGGACGAGCAGGCGTTTTTCCGGATCAACCGGGGGCAGATCGTCAACATCAACGCCATCGCTAAGATACACCCCTACTTCAACCAGCGGATGAAACTGGAGCTGTCGGTGCCGGTAGACGGGGTGGAGTTTGTGGTGAGCCGGGCAAGGGTTGGGGAGTTTAGGGAGTGGGTGGATAGTTAACTTCAACCTATATCCTCCCAATAAAACTAACCGGCTCGATATTCCAGGAACTATCAATCGCGCCATTTTTGATAAAAAACCGGGGTTCCTTCCTGAGATTGAATACCCTGTAAAGGAAATAATTCGAAGCATGCTCGCGGGAAAAATACAGCTCGTTTCTGGTAAAGTAGATTGGGACCCTTTCACCAAGTTTGGTGGATTTGACCTCAATATACCGATCCGTGCCGTTTAGGTTTTTGGATAGAATATCAAAGCCGGCTCCGTCCCCCTTCTCTTTGGATACCCATTCAACGGATTCAGAGAGATGTTCTTTTCCATTATGAATCAATCTCCATCGTTCATAATTCAGGATCAGTTCCTCTCCTCCAGCAACTCCCCCGGCTTCACCCCCAGCAATTCCGCCATCTCAAACAACGTCTGCACGTTCGGCTGCTGAAAATTCCGGCACCAGCGGGAGACGGTGCTTTCGTCCACCCCCAGTTGGGCGGCCAGCCACTTGCCGGTACGTTTTTTCTGCTTCAGCACTGCTTTGATCCTGTTGTATTTCTTCGTTGCCATGCATCCGGAATTATCTCAACAAAGTATTACAATTACGCAGTACCAGCAAAAAAACAGGTGGTTATCGCCCATTTAATTTGCGCAATTGATTGTTATCGCCTATTTTTGACCGGAAAACACTCCTTTATCCCGAACCCAACCGCTGCGACTGTACACCGGATGAGCATTTGTTCATAAAATACGTATGGCTATGAAAGCAACGGCAGTGAACCGTGGTTACGGGCTCTCTTTACTTTTTCTAATTTTCAGCACTCCTTTTGCCTCCTCGCCCATCTACCGGCTTCAAGAGCCTTTTGAAATCCAGCCTGATCCTGGAAATCCCATTCCCGAATCTTACTACAACTATCAGCCGCAGGTGGACATGAGCGGAGCGCCAGAATCCTCTCCGGTCAACGCTGCCGGATTCAAAAGAAATGCCAACTGGTTCTGGAAGAAGCGGCTGGAGATGAACCCGGAAATGTTCAGCCAGGCCAATGCTTATAGAGTTAAAGTACTGGGTCTGGCCCCCCAGGTAGATGAAGTATGGGTGAAGTACAATGCTGCCCATACTGCATTCAGCCGTGTTGACCCTGCCACCGGGAAAAAAATGGCGCTACATCATCATCATGTCAACCAGGGCAATTATGCCGTGGCATTGCCGGCAGAGGTTCACCGGAAGTGGTCCGCTATTTTACACCAGCGGTTCAAGAAAGGGATGAGCGGCCTGAGGGGAAAAGCAAACATTAAATCGGCCATCAGTAAAATGAATAAAGGGTTAGGGGTTGCTGGCCTCATTCTTGATCTCA
This sequence comes from Phaeodactylibacter sp., assembly GCA_024102975.1. GTDB lineage: Bacteria > Bacteroidota > Bacteroidia > Chitinophagales > Saprospiraceae > JACJXW01. Next base: position 27,097 of record JAGFJD010000492.1, read on the forward strand.
AGGGCACCTTTCGAGGCGATCCTCATAGCCTGTTCATCGAATTTCAGCCAATCTCCGGCAATGCTAAACCAGGACAGGTTTATTATGATTACAATACAAAAACGTATATTGTAGCACATAAAATCGGAGAATGGCAAGAATCTCCCGCCTCCGGTCTGCATAAGGATTGGAAAAGAGTAGCATGGATCAGCCAGTACGTAGATTATGCATGGGATATCAACATTAAAAAGTACGCTGGTATCGGATTGCTTGCAGAAGGATATCAAATCTATTACACCAACGGGAAATATAGGAATGTCCAGACGCGTTGTTTTTCTGATTCTCCTGATTGCTTAATTTTATAACGATGAAAGCATCAACCTTCGCCACCAAAATACGCGCCCTGAAGCCAGACAGAAACCCTCTGGCCAGCAAAGGCCTGCCCGAAACATTCATTGAAGAGCTACGCTCTTCCTACGATGTCCTGCCCAAAACAGAACGCCAGGACTACAGCTCCGAAATAACCGAACTGGTGAACAACTTCACCATGAAGGGCTTTGAACTATTCGGCATCACCTTCAAAGGGCAAACGGCCAGGCACAACGGCCGCCTCGCTTTCGCCAATATGGAACTGGACGAACTGGCCATTGATGAACTGGACAGCAGGGTAAAGCTGTTCTCCTTCGAAACCGGCGCTCCCATTTTTGAATGCGCCGCCAACGGGGAAGCCTTTCTGGACGCCCTCTACGAAATGGCAAAGATCGCCGCCAACCGGATAACGAAAGAGGAATTCACAGACCCCTGCTCCGATGCCCTGCAACTGGTCAAGCTTTCCCGCCTGCCCGGCTCGACCGGATTTTACCGCTGGGTGCTGGGCTGTGAAGAGGATGCCTTATCAGAAAGAGTTCCGGCAGCAGGATCATGGAATGCTTAAAATGAGAAGCTTGAATTTAGCTTTCATCGAAAAGAGAAGAAGCAAAAAGACAAACTATCCCTCCGGCCACTGTTCGATGCCCTGCTGGCGGAGGAAACAGAAGCGGAGCGGGAGAAGATTTGGGCGTTTTTTACAGAACACTTCCAAATGCAGGATTGAGAGAATCTATGCTCCCCACCCACACCACTGGACAAAATGGTTTTGGACACTGAGAGCACTGAGACCAACACAGAGTACACGGAGTGTTTTCCATTGATAATCAGGCCTCTGTGCGACTCTGTGTCTTCTCGGCGTACTCTGTGTCCAGAAAAATGTCTAGTAGTGTGCTCCCCACCTATGCGCCCCATGCGAAAACCCCTATGTGCCCTATGTGATAAAACCCACCTGCTCCCCCACCTATGTGCCCTATGTGAAAACCCCTATGTGTCCTATGTGATAAAAAAACCACCTGCCCCCCCACCTATGCGCCCTATGCGAAAACCCCTATGCGCCCTATGTGATAAAAAAACCGCCGCCCCCCCACCTATGCGCCCCATGCGAAAACCCCTATGTGCCCTATGTGATAAAAAAACCCTCGCCCCCCCCCCTATTCCCCCTATGTGAAAACCCATATGTGCTCCATGTGTAAAAAAAACCCACCACCCCCCCCCCCACCGCCCCCTCTGACAACCAAAACAACCCAACTGCCTCAAACACTACACCGAGCACACCTCACATCCTCCCATCGACAACACGT
>JAGFJD010000525.1 GCA_024102975.1 Phaeodactylibacter sp.
TACCTGGAAAACAAGGACGCCTTTATCCGCGAGAAAAAGCTGGGTGAAGATGCGCTGGAGATCACCGAAGCGGAATTCCTGGAAAAGCTGAAAGGCAAAACGGGCACCATCAAGGGCTTCTTTCTCAACCAGTCCAACCTGGCGGGCATGGGCAACCTCTACGCTGACGAGGTGTGCTGGCAGGCGCACATCCACCCGGCCTCCCGCATTCCGGCGCTGGACGAGAAAACCCGCCGGGAGCTACACCACCGCATGCAGGCCATCCTGCAAACGGCCGTCGACCGCCGGGCCGACTACGCCCACTACCCCGACGAATGGCTCTGGAACCACCGCCAAAAGAACGGAACCTGCCCCCGCGACGGCCGCGAACTGGAACGGGACAAAGTGGCGGGAAGGTCGACGTATTATTGCCCGGACTGCCAGGTGCTGAGGGGGTGAGGAGTGGCATGGGTGAATGGGTTCATGGCAACCATGAGGGAGTGTTCAAAAAACTGTGTCGACCCGCATTTCCTAACCGCAGGCCTGCGCCCCCTGCAGTTCAAAACAGAAAAACACAGTAGTTTGGACAGTCCCTATGAGGGGCGAGGGCACGCAATGCACTACCAGTCCCGCCATGCGGGAAAACCTATTGCAGCACAGTATTAAACTATAGAAAGAAAATTGAACAATCCCAGGTAATAAAGATGTGCGAACCGCGAATTGCCAAAAGCGAACTACGGGCATTCCCAACCTTCAGGGCCGTGTCCTCACCGCTTCCGGTACAAATCCAGGTACAAGTCATCCAGGAAAATCCGCTGCTTATTGCCGTTCATGACGAACATTTTCACCGTCCAGTTCTCGTTCCAGCCTTTGGGTGTCTGGATGAAGAGGCTGGCTTCTCCCCATTTGTTGAGTTCTCCGCTGGCCCAGATGGAGCCGGCTTCATTGCCGATATGAGAACCTGGTTTGAAGTAGGTTGTCCTTCGGCGTTTTCCGTCCTCGTCGTAGAATTCCAGGAAAAAGGTGGCGATCAAATCCCGGTTGAGGATGGCATTTTCCATGGGCGCGTTGGCATCCATGCCCAGTTTTAGCCAATCTTTGGGTTGTACTTCCTTCAGCGGCAGCTGGTCTTCGATCAAATAGAAATCTTCCAACGACAACAGGGAGTACTTTCCGGATACCCGCAGGGTGGAATCGGTGTTGGGGAGAGCGGGTTTTTCAAAGTCATTGAAATACAGGCGTTTTATCCGCCGGATGCCGGCAGTGTCCGGTTGCAGTTGGTTGGAATCGTAGGCGCGCAGGGCATCCATGGAAAATTCCGTCTTTCCGAAAGTCGCAAAGTAGAATGCCTTGTTGTGCCGCTCCGGCCAGATGATGCCCTCGTTCATCTGCCAGGTCTGGAAGAGGTTCAGCCAGGTGAAGAATGCCAGGAAAAGGAAGGAGAGCCAGGTGGACCAGCGGCGTTTCGTCAGCATACCATAACAAGCTGCCAGGCTGAAAGCCAGGATGGGATACGTTTCCACCATCGGCCGGCTGCCCAGGCCGGGGAAGTAGTTCCAGACGTAATAAGAGTAATGGATGTAGACGTGGGTGCCGACAAAAAAGAGCGTAGGCAGCAGGGCTGCCGGCAGGTAACGCGGCAGGAAAAACAACCCCGCCAGGCTCAGCGCCATGATGGGCGTATAGATCAGCCAGCCGTTGGCGAAGTTGAACCAGCCGTTCAGGATGTGGGGGTCGAGAAAGTTGAAACCTTCGCCTTCGTAAGGGTTGAAGATCAACTGGCCGCTGGTGAAATACCAGTATCCGAACTGAAGGGAAAAGATGGCGAGGAACCCCAGAGCGGCTGCCGCCAATGCCAGGTAATGTTCCCGGAAAAAGGCCAGCCGTTCTTTGAAAGCCTTCCAACCGGTTACGCCCCACAGCACCGGTATGAAGCCGCTCACCACCTCCGGCACACGGGACATGGCGATCAGGCCAACGACGGCGCCGATGAAAAAACCGGTGGCCAGGCCGGGCTTTTGATAAAACCGCTCGGACAGGTAGATCAGCAAACAGTAATTGAAAAATAAAAAACCATGGGCCATGGTCACATAGGTAGCCTGGAAAAACAGGTTGGTCGCCAGGGCAATGGTCAACACCGTCAGCACCACCACCAGATTGGAAAAATATTTCCGGAGCATGCCGATGAGCAAGTGGAACCCGATCAGGACATACACGATGATGGCCAGGCCCACCGCGAAAAAGTAAGGCGTGCTCCAGCCATTGGCCGGATAGGCGCCGGAAAGCCTGGCATACCCATGGCCCAGCAGGAAAAAAGGGGCTTCCATGAGCGGCACGCCCAGCGTGTATTTGATGAACTTGCGCCCCTTTTCCGTCGGTTTGATCAGGAATTTGTCGTCGCGCGGGTCAAAAACGCCGGGGTTGCTCTCCAGCATCGCGTCAATGGTCTGGTCGTAATCGCCCACATCCCCATAAACAAAAGCGGACACCAGATGCAGGTAATACCCATTGGAGTCGCCCCGATAGAAATTATTCTCCCAGCGGCCCAGGAAAAAATTGCCGCTGATGTACACCAGCGCAATGAGAAGCAATAGTCCGGTGCGTAACGTCATAAAGCCTTATTTCACAATTTCTGCTCCATGCATTTCCATGCATTTCCATACATTTCCATACATTTCCATACATTTCACCCCAGACACCTGCATTTACCCCTCCTGCTCCCGCATCTTCACCATCGTCAGGATCGTGCCGATCGCCACCGTTTCGCCCGTCTCGTCGTAGACGTCGACCAGCCATTTGACGATGCCCTTGCGCACGTCTTCTTCGTCGCGCTTTTCCTGGGCGATCTTTTCTTTGCAGCTAAAGCGGACGCCGATGGTCATGCCGGCATAAACCGGCTTGGTGAAGCGGAACTCCTCGATGCCGTAGTTGAGCAACACCGGCCCTTTCCTGCCGTCGACAAACAGGCCGGCGGCCTTGGAGAGGATGTAGTATCCGTGGGCCACCCGCTGTTCGAAGATGGTGCCCTCCAGGGAAGTGGCGTCCACGTGGGCGTAGAAGTGGTCGCCGCTCACATTGGCGAAATTGATGATGTCCGCTTCGGTTACTGTATGTTTAGCGGTGAGGAGCGTTTCGCCGATCTCCAGGTCTTCAAAGTGCTGGCGGAAGGGGTGGATATCTTTCTCCTTATAGCGGGCGCCCACCTGATAGACGTCGGTGACGGCCGTGATAAAGGTGGGGTGGCCCTGCACAGCGGTACGCTGCAGGTAGTGCTTCACCCCTCTCATGCCGCCCATCTCTTCGCCGCCGCCGGCGCGGCCCGGCCCGCCGTGGGTGAGCATGGGCATGGGCGAGCCGTGGCCGGTACTCTCTTTGGCGCTGAGCTGGTTGAGGATGAGGATGCGGCCGTGATAGGGCGCCGAGCCCAGGACGTAATTGCGGGCGATGCGCTCATTGGCCGTGGCGATGGTGCTGACCAGCGAACCTTTGCCCATATTGGCCAGCTCGATAGCTTCGCTCATCTTTTTGTATGGCAGGATGGTGCTCACCGGCCCGAAGGCTTCGATATGATGCGTATTTTGCTTGTTGAACGGGTCGTCGTTGACAAAGAGGATGGGCGGGAAAAAGGCCCCCTTGTCCCTCTGCGCGCCGGTGACCTCGAAGTTTTCCAGGTCGCCGTATACGATCCGGCTCTCGCTGGCCAGTTCCTGTACGCGGCGGCGGACTTCCTCCACCTGGCTGCGGCTCACCAGGGCGCCCATGCGGACGCCGTCGGCGCCGGGGTCGCCGATGGTCGTCTGCTGCAGCTCGCGGCTCAGCGCCAGCTGCACGTCTTCGACCAGTTCCTCGGGAACAATGATGCGGCGGATGGCCGTACACTTCTGCCCGCACTTGACGGTCATCTCCCGGCGCACCTCCCGGATGAACAGGTCGAAGGTGGGCTTGCCCGGCTCGGAATCTTCACCCAGGACGGCGGCGTTGAGGCTGTCGGCCTCCATGTTGAACGGCACGGCGTTTTCGATGATTTTCGGATGGGCCCGGAGCATCCGGCCCGTGGAGGCGGACCCCGTAAAGGTGACCACGTCCTGCGAAGTTACCGGCTCCAGGATGCCGTGGCCGCTGCCGCACACCAGTTGCAGGGCGCCCTCCGGCAGGATGCCCGAAGCAACAATGTCCCGTACCATGGCTTCAGTGAGGAAAGACGTAAGTTCCGACGGTTTGACGATGGCCGGCACGCCTGCCAGCAGGTTGACGGACAGTTTCTCCAGCATGCCCCAGATGGGGAAGTTGAAAGCGTTGATGTGGATGGCCACGCCGTGCTTCGGCACCATGATGTGGTGGCCGATGAACGTCCCTTCTTTGGAAAGGTTAACCGGGCCGCCGTCGACGTAGAAGGTTTTGTCCGGAAACTGCCGGCGCAGGCTGGCGTAGGCGAAGAGCGTGCCGATGCCGCCGTCGATGTCGATCCAGCTGTCTGCTTTGGTGGCGCCGGTACGGTGGCTGATGGAATAGTATTTTTTGCGGATGTCGTAGAGGTGCAGGGCCAGCTTTTTGAGCATCAGTCCCCGCTCCCGGAAGGTCATCGACCGGAGGTTGGGCCCGCCGGTTTCGCGCGCGTAGCGCATCATGTCGGCATAGTCGAGGCCTTCGCTGCCACAGGTGGCGATCAGCTCGCCGGTGATGGCGTCGTACTGGGGGATGCCTTGCCCTTCGTGCGGAATCCACTGGCCGAGGATGAAGTTGTGGAGGTTGTTAGACATACTTGGGTTGAGGTTTATTCATTGGTCCTTACCGGTTTCGCCCCAAAAGTACGCAGAAAGGTTTTCATAAGCAAAGGAGGGAAAAACTTGCAGGAATTCTATAGACGGGAGCTCGCCTGAAATCGGGAACTTAATTTACAATATACTAAGGGCAGCCTTGCTTTGACACCCCCTGGCGACGAAACAGGCAACAGCTGGTTAAAGGCGGGCTACTCTCCTGCTGTCCCTCCTTCTTCAACCTCCCGCCGCACCTTTTCCACAAATTCAGGCGTTACCTCCAATACCTTGCAGATAGCCTCCCTGTCAAAGCCGAGCCGGATCATGTTGGCGCAGGCATGGCGTTTTGTTTCTGTCTTGCCCTGTTCCAAGCCCTGTTCCAGGCCCTGTTCCAGGCCTTGTTCCAGGCCTTGTTCCAGGCCTTTTTCCAAGCCTTTTTCCAAGCCTTTAGCTTCGTAAATATCAAAAATGCTCATAACGGAAGATTTTACCGGAGGAGGCAGGCGGTCCAGGATTTCTTTCACCCGTTCCTCTCCGGCCTCTATTTTACTAAAAAAATAAACGAACAAAGGCAGGTAAAAGTTGCCTCGCTCGTCGTGCGCGCCAAGCAGGAGCAAGGAGGCGTTTTCCTCCAGGTAGCCGGAATCGTAGTAGTGTTTCATGACGAGCAGGGCCGACGCCAGCAGGCGGTTGGGCAGCTTCGCGACCTCCTCGTCCGGCAGGGCCTGGAAGTTGTGATACAGGTAGTCAAAAGAGGGCAGGTAGCGCCGGAAGGGCCCTCCCAGCCCTTCGAAGAAGCTGCTCAGCGGCCGGTACGCCCAGGTTTCCTCGCCGTGGTAGAACAGGATGGGGATGATTAGCCATTGCTCCTCCCCGTTCCTGGCCCGCCGGAGCATGGCGCTGCTGATGTAGTACAGGGCTTGGAAAACGGCGGTGTGGTCCGGGCGGCTTTTGTGCTCCATCAGGAAACACGGGTTGACGCGCTTCCCGCTGCGGGTTGCAACGGAGAATACCAGGTCGGAATAAGACTCCCTCAGCGCGTCGTCGATGAAGGAGCCGTTTTCCAGTTTCAGCGTGTCCAGGTCGAGATCGGCTAAAAGTTCTTCGGGCAGATAAGCACGCAGGTACTCCCGGGCCCGGTTCAGGTCAGAGAGCAGGTGTTTGAAAAACCGGTCGTGAGATTGGGGGAAGTTTTCCATGCTGCGAATTTACAAAAAAGCAACAGTTGAAACAAAAATATTCAAACAAAATATTTGCATCGTTGTCGGCATTGTTGTCCTGGGGAAATTCGTATCTTGCGCAAGCCACTCTTTTTCTGCAGCGCTTTAACCCTTCAGAGCTTGTTTGGAGGCCACCCTTTTGGCTAAAAAATGCCTCTTTTTTGATGATGCTGCGTTGGAGAAATCCTCATTTAGCTTCGGCTAAACTCCGGTTTCTCCGCCTTGCCTCATCAAAAAATTGACACTTTTTATCTCAAAAAGCGGCCTCCAAACAAGCTCTCACGCGGCAAAATATAAGATTAGGTTTGCCTCCCGGTTTCCTTTCCGGGCAGGCACAACGGATTATTCACTGAACCGCTATACACATGCAATGTAAAATGCCTATTGCGCCTTTACTGCGTTCGTTTGAAAGCCGCGACATGGAGCTATTCCTCGCCAAAGACGACGAGGCGCGGGAAAGCCGGATTGCCACGTTAACTCAGGAAATTGCTGCAGCCAACGACCCTGCCCTGCTGGCAGAACTGGAAAGGGAGCGGCTGACCGAAGTCTACCAGGGCCTGCTGGAAAAGCTAGCCGGCGAGCCCGCCGGTACGGCCTACCAGTACCTGAAGCAAAAAGAAGAGCAAGGCATCAGCATTTATAAAGGCGACCTGGCCAGCCTGGCCATGGAGGACGGCAAATTTACGGAAGCGGCCGCCTATATCGAGCAGATAGAAGAGGGGGAACAGCCTGAAAAAGCCTATATGGAAATGGTATACGCCATCCGGCTGGACGGGCGCGGGCCGGGAGCGCTGACGCCGGAGGAAAAAGAGGAAATCATAACAGGACATGAGGACGATCCGCCATGCGGCGCCCCTTTCCAGGACTATCTGGAATACAAAAAGGACAACCCCGATACAGAGCCGGAAATTGTGATTACTTCAATTGGAGAAGGCATAGAGGGCCGGCCCGCTGTAGGAGATATAGCCACGTCAGCCAGCCCAGGCAGCGAACTGTTGCTCTACCCCAACCCCAGCACCGGCCTGCTGACGGCTCAGTGGCAAACGGAAGGGCCGGTGGAGTTGAAGGTATTTACAGCCACCGGCCGCCCGGCTTGGCAGGGAAGGAGCGAAGGGCCAATGTCTATTGACCTAAGCCATCTTCCTCCTGGCTTGTATTTACTCACCTTGCAAACGGAAGGCCAAGTGCTTTCCCGGAAGTTTATTCTTTCCAATTAATTAAGGGTT
>JAGFJD010000527.1 GCA_024102975.1 Phaeodactylibacter sp.
ACACAAGCTAACCCGGAGCTGGAATACGAAAACCTGCGCCTCTACCCCATTACCGCTGATGCGGCCTATTTAAAAAACCATGCCGCCGCCGCCCGGTTTAAAAACCTGGGCGAAGCCATCGGCAACCATCGTTTCCGGATCACCGAGAAGAAGCCCTTCGGGCGCTTTGAAGACCAGGGCGCCGTGAACACCCTCACCGTCCAGAACAAATCGGAAGACACCGTCTTCCTCATGGCCGGCGACGTCGTCCAGGGCGGAAAGCAGGACCGGGTAATCGCGCAGGACCTGGCCGTGCCTCCCCGAACCATCACCGATATCGCCGTATTTTGCGTAGAGCCGCACCGCTGGCAAGCCCGGACTGATAATGAACCCGGGACCGCCGCCGACCCCCGTAATTCCGAACAGAACAAGCGGATTTATGCTTTCACCGGGTATTACAACGTCGCCGCCAACGACATCCGCCGCAGCGCCACCCAAAGCCGGAACCAGCAGCAGGTGTGGGACGAGGTGGGCAAAGTCACCGCCGTCCACAATGCCCAAACCGCAACCGGCACCTATGCGGCCCTGGAAAACTCGGAATCTTTCACCCGGGCCCGCGCCCGGTACCTGCGCTTCTTCGAGGGCAAGTTCGACGGCGCCGAAGACGTGGTAGGGGTTGTGGCCGTCACCGGGAACGAGGTCATCGGAACCGACGTGTTCGCTCATCCGGAACTGTTCAAAAAGCAGTATAAAGCACTGATCTACAGCTACATCACCGACGCTGTCACCAGCGGCAAGCCCGTAGGGATGAAGGAAGAGGAAATGAAAGCCTATGAAGAGAACGTATGGCGGAAGTTCCGGCAGGAAGAGGGCTATGAAGAAGCGAAATACGAATTCCAGGGGATGATGGTGCATTTTGTGGATTTATAAGCCAGAGCTTTGAACACAGCCGTCCTGCTCGAACTTCACTACCTGCCCTGCATCCAGTATTTTTCCAAGCTGGCGCATTATCCGGTAGTATACATCGAACAACAGGAACACTACCAGAAAGGAAGCTACCGCAACCGCTGCCATATCGCGGGTGCCAACGGCCTGCTGCGCCTGTCCGTTCCGCTGCGCCAGGGGAAAAATGAACAGCAACCGATCCGCGAGGTGGAGATCGCTTATAAAGAACCCTGGCAGGCGCAGCACTGGGCCAGCATCCGGTCGGCCTACGGCAATGCGCCTTTTTTCGAATATTACGCCGGGCAATTGCAACCGCATTTTGAGCGAAGGCCAGCCCGCCTATTCGAGTTCTCCTTCGGGCTGCTCGAAACCCTGGCCAGGCTGCTTCAACTGGACTGCGAGCTGCGGCTGACCGAAGCCTATCAAAAAGAGGCACCGGATGGCGTAGCGGACCTGCGCGGCGCCATCCACCCCAAAAACCGCCGCCGCCGGGCCGACCCGCATTTCCAGCCCGCCTCCTATCCTCAGGTTTTTCTGGAAAAGCACGGTTTTTTGCCCAACCTGAGTATTTTAGATTTGCTATTTTGCAGCGGCCCGCAGGCGGGCCTGATTCTGGAGGAAGCCTTCGTCAAAAGTTAGGCGGGATGTCACTTTTGCCGCCTTCAGAGTCTAAACAAATGGAAAAGCGTTAATGCTCATGTTATTAAAACTGTTTTCGTGGCCAAACTGATCAACCAAAACTTACAAGCCTACCGTGCCCAGGTAGACGAGATCATCAAAGACCTGCACGAGCTGACCATCCGGATCGGCAACGAAGAGCTGGCGCAAACCGTAAGCGGCCTGCGCAACCGCATCCATGAGCCCTTCATGTTTGTCATCGTCGGGGAAGTGAAGGCCGGCAAAAGCAGCTTCATCAACGCCCTGCTCGACACCGGCAAAGAGGTGGCCCGGGTGGCCCCCCAGCCCATGACCGACACCATCCAGCAGATCATCTACGGGGAAGAGGAAGAAACCATACAGATCAACCCTTTCCTGAAGAAAATCCTGCTGCCGGTCGAGATTCTCAAAGAAATTGCCATCGTCGACACGCCGGGCACCAACACCATCGTCGAACACCATCAGGAGATCACCGAAGATTTCATCCCTGCATCCGACCTGATCGTCTTCGTTTTCGAGGCCAAAAACCCCTACCGGCAGTCTGCCTGGCAGTTCTTCGATTTCATTCACGCCGACTGGCGCAAAAAGGTCATCTTCGTCCTCCAGCAAAAAGACCTGATGCCGCCGGAGGACCTGGAGGTGAACCGGAAAGGCGTATGGGATTACGCCGAAAAGAATGGCATCAGCCAACCCCGGGTATTTACCGTGTCGGCCAAACAGGAACTGGAAGGGTTGAAGGCCGAAAGCGGCTTCGGGCCGGTACGGCAATACATCAACGAGAACATCACCGGCGGCAAGGCCCCCTTTCTCAAGCTTCAGAACAACATCGAAACCTCCCTGAACATCCACGAGCGCATCGGCCAGGGGCTGGAGCTGCGCAAGGCGCAATACCAGGCCGACGTGGAATTCCGGCAGGACATCCACGAGACGCTGGAAAAGCAGGAAACCAAAAGCCTCAAGCAAGTGGACGTGCTGGTGGAGAACCTTCTGGCGGGCTACAGCCGCATCACCCGCCAGAAGGAAGACGAGCTCAGCTCAGGGCTTTCCTTTTTTTCCCTGCTCCGGCGCACCTTCGCTTCCGTCTTCAGCAAGAAAGCCAGCGCCAAAGACTGGCTGGAGAACCTGGCCAAAGAAATGGAAGCGGACCTCAACCAGGAGCTGAAAACCAAACTGAACAGCGGAGTCGTCGACCTGGCCGACAGCATCCAGCAGATGGCCAAGATCATCGACCTCAAGATACGCAGCAGCAAGACCATCCTGCGGGACGACCACGAGCTGTTCAGCGATATTGCCGATAAGCGCAACAACGTCCTCCGGGAGTTGCAGGAGCAGTTCTCCCGCTTCGTCAGCCGCACCGAAAATTTTACCGACGAAAGCCTCTTCCCCGACAAGAGCACCATCTCCCCTACTGTTGCTACAGGCAGCGGCCTGGCGGTGGTCGGCCTGGTGCTGGCCGCCGTGGCCCAGGGCATGGTCTTCGACATCACCGGCGGCATCCTGACTGCCATCGGCCTGCTCTTCGCCGGCATCTCTTCCACCGTGAAGCGCAGGAAAATCCTGGAAGGGTTCAAAACGGAGGTGGCCAAGGGAGAAAAACGGCTGGAGGAAGAGGTCAGCACCAACCTCAAGGCCTACATCTCCAACCTCAAAGACCGGATCGAGGGCAACTTCGTGAAGTTCGACGTACACCTGGAAAAAGAGGAAGGGCAGATCAAAAAGCTGGAACAAATTCACGGAAGCATTGCGGAGCGGCTGGAGGAGATGGAGGCGGGGCTGAGGGTAGAGGGAAGCGGAGGGGAGGAGTGAGGAATGGTTATATTGTTGGCACCAAGGGGGCCGGGGATTGTTGGATGGTTGAGGGCACTCCGGAAAGTCATTGGGCAGAGCATTGGAGTGCTGAAGTTTTGGAGCAATGCAGGGTATGTTAAAAAAGTATCAAGGGATTTTCAACCATGCAAAGCTTGTCGAAAATCAAGCCTCTGCGCGGCTCTGTGTCTTCTCGGTGCGTCTTTGTGGTTTAAAACCCGAAAGCACAGCGTTTTGAACACTCCCAAATAGAAGGCTGACGCAGTTTTTTGAGCAATTCCTGAACACACTCAAATAGAACCCCGGCCATCTTCACACCCAGACTGCAAAAACCTCCTTTCCCTGATGCCGGATGCGTTCCTGCCGCCAGGTTTTTTCCGTCCGGTGTTCAAAGATGATGAGGTAGCCGGAGGCCAGGCCCTGGCGTTCCAGATAGCCGCTGAGTTGATCCAGGCCCTTTTGGTGGGCCTTCGGGCCATACCACCTTTTTAGTTCGATGACGTATTTGTGGCGGTAGTAGGTTCCATGGGCTGTTATACTGAGCCTTGTCATCCGGGCGCACCTTCGATTTCAGCGTTTTGATATCATGCACCCCTGCCAGCACGATGCTGTGAAAAGTGGCGTGCTGGGGCCTTACCCGGGCAAGATACTTCGTGCGGAGCATACCCAGGAAATTGAGAAAGGGAAAGAAGTTGCTGCTGGCGTCTACTTCGTCGATCAAGAGGACAAGTTTACCTTCCGACTTGTGGACAAGTTCTGTAATTACATCCGAAAGCGCATTCATGTCCGCTATTGTGCCGGCAGAGGCTTTCAAAAAATCCGAAAGCCCGGGCTTTATAAAACGGAGCGCTTTCTGCATCTGCTCCACAAACATCCTGGCAAACGCTCCGTCCGATTCGTGCCATTGCTCGTCTATGCCCTGGAAATTCATTTCGATGGGCAGGTAGCCCTCCATTTTGGACAGTGCTTCGGTGAGCAAAACAAGATCGTCGTTTTCCCGTACTGCCTCGGCCGGCTGATGATGAAATATTTGCCCCGTTCAACCATGTCCAGGATGCTGGCAAGCTTAGCACTGTAATCCATCATATAATGGAGGTGCGGATAACAAACGCCTGTGATATTGAATTCTTTTCTCATGTCCTTGCCCTCATTTTGAATTGGGGAATTCGGCCGAATTGGTTGTCAGCTGTTACTCAGAACGAATATAAGTTATTTCGGACACTAACCCAGCATAGACAAATGGTACCAGAACATAAAACCCCGCGCCGCCAAAATCTGTTCATCCAAAAAATGAACCCTTACGGCTAAAGAATTCGTATCCTCATAGCATACTTCCTATATTCGGCAGTCGTTATTTCATAAGATACAAATAGTGAAAAGTGACACCCGCCCCAAACGAGGCGGACACCCATGTACACTTTTACACTTTTACACATTTCTACCTGGCTGATGAAAAACAAAAACGTAGCGGGCATCCTCGCCCTTTTATTTGGACTGTTTGGCGTTCACCGCTTTTACCTGGGACAGCGCTTCCTCGGCATTTTATATTTCGCTTTCGCCATGTTCGGCCTCACCATGGCGATAGAGGAAGGAGTGCCCATCATCATAGGCCCCGCCATCCTGGGCCTGATCGACTCCATCCTGCTCTTCGCCATGCCCCGGCAGGATTTCGACGAAAAGTACAACGCCAAACGCCTGCGGCGCAGCCACCGCCGCGACTGGAACCGCTTCCGCGAAGAGCGCTACGCCTCTCCCGCCCCCAGCCTCTCCGCCTACAAAAGCAGCGGCATCAAAAACTTCCGCTCCTACTACTTCGAAGAGGCCGCCGAAGACTTCGAGATGGCCCTCGACCTGGCCCCCAACGACCCTACCCTGCATTTCAACCTGGCCTGCACCTATTCCATGCTGGAGGACGCGGACCGGGGGTTCTTCCACCTGGAGCAGGCCGCCGAGCTCGGCTTCAACAAGATCGACAAAATCCACCAGCACGACGCCCTGGCCTTCCTGCGCTCCCTGCCTTCCTTCGACGCCTTCGTGGCCAACGGCTACCGCCGGCCGCCCGCTGCCCTGCCCGCCCCTCAGCCCAACCTGCTGGATGACAATCCTGCTGCCGAAGGAGCTTCCGCCGTCAACGACATCCTGAGCCAGATCGTGGAGCTGGGCAAACTGCGGGATAAGGGAATTTTGACGGAGGAGGAGTTTGCGCAGCAGAAGAGGCGGTTGCTGGAGGGGGAGTGAGGATAAGCGTGTAAATGTGCTTACGTGTATAAGTGTAAATGTGAAGTAACGAAAGTTTTGGGGATGAAATGGGGAAATTGGTGGAAATGCATGGAAATGCGGGGAAATTTGCATAGCGGCAGGCAATAGCAATGAAGACACTTTGCTGAAAAATCATTAGATTTGCAGAGTCATCTCATGTAGTCATCTTCGGAGATGTTTATTATTTCTTCTGTATAAACCCCGGCGGGGGGCCGAACTGCGAACACCGAATAGCGAACGGCGGGCTTATTCAGGGTATGTTTCCATTCACAGCCTTTGCGAATCGATATGTTGCGTCGCCTACAGTATTCCAGATTATTGTTTTCAGGATTCCTGTTGTTTCATTCAGTTATCCTGGCAGCGCAACCTTCCGCCCTCCGCTTTGAGCGGCTGAACGTTGAGGAGGGCTTCGTCAATGCCGGCATCACCACTATTTTCCAGGATTCAAGAGGGTTTATGTGGCTCGGCGGACTTGCCGGGCTGACCCGCTACGACGGTTATGATGCCGTGTCTTATGTTTACGACCCGGCAGACAGCCTGAGCATTGGCGATCATAAAGCCAACGTGATTATCGAGAGCCGAGACAGCGGCATATGGATTGGGGCCCAGAATGGGTTGCATTATTTTAACCGCGAGAAGGAAACTTTTACCCGCTTCTTAATGGAGGCAGATTCCCATGTCAGGTCTGTCTTTGGGCTTTGCGAAGATGATTCCGGCAGGCTTTGGGCCCTGACGCCGTTAGGCATCTACATCCTCGAACCCCATACCTGGGCCGAAAGAAAGCTCGACGTCCCAAATGAAAATGAACAATACCGGTGCATTCATAAAGCAAAAGACGGAACCATCTGGGTCGGGACGACCGGGGGGCTGTACAGCGCCCGGGAAACGGATCAGGGCATTCAGATGTCGCCGGTACCCGTTAATCTACCGGGGCCTGGTTATCCTCAGGATAAAACCATACGCACAATTGCTGAAAATAACGCCGGCTCACTTTGGTTAGGCGTACAGGACGGTGTCATCCGCTACGATCCCACCCTGGAAGAAGCCGTCTATATTCCTCTCCAGGCGGAAAAATCTTTTTACGTATACGCGATCCACATTGGCCGAGACGGCCTGGTATGGTGCGCAACAGTCTGGGGGCTGTTTCGCATTGACTCCAAAACGCTGGGCTGGCGTAGGTTCCAATCTGACCGCAATGATAACAACAGCCTGATCAGCAATTCCATTTACGACATCTATGAAGACCGCTCGGGCATCATCTGGATCAGCACTAAGGAGGGGATCAACCTGTTCAAGCCCTTTACGGAAAACTTTCGCGGTTTTCCCAATGACTACCAGTATGAAATGGGTGGCGTAGCCCAACTCAGGGGCTTTTTTGAAATTTCGCCCGGAAAACTGCTCTTATGGGAAGACGGGCAACTAATGATTTTTGACTGGCAACGGGGAACCAAAACCCCGTTTCCTCATAGCCCTGCCGGCAATCCGGAGGCGTGGCATTCCCGTTTCCTTTGTTTTTTCAGGGATAATAGGGATAGGATCTGGATGGGAACGGAGGGCGGTGTCTTTGTGTTTAACTCAACCACCAATCAATTCACCCATTATCACCGGGATGCGGCGCCGCCTTTTGCGCTAAGCTCAAATTTCATCCGGGATATTTACCAGGACCACACCGGCGCCATCTGGGTTACTACCTGGAGGGGAGGGACCAATTGCATAAACGCGGAAACCGGCGAAGTATCACATCTCCTGGATACTTCGGCAAAGGATTCGCGAAGCCACGGCCGGACGATTTTCGAAGACCGCAACGGCACAGTCTGGATAGGCACCCGGGGTGGCCTGTTCAAATACGACCGGGAAAATAAGCAGTTTATCCGATATCATCACGATCCCAACGACTCCAAAAGCATAAGCGAAAATACAGCGTTTGACCTATACGAAGATGAGCAGGGAAGTCTTTGGATCGGCACTTACGGCGGAGGACTCAATCTATTCGACCCCGATTCAGAAACCTTCACGCATTTCACTGTAAAAGACGGGCTGCCCGATAACAATATCCTGTCTATCTTTCCGGATGGAAGGGGCAATTTATGGATGAGCACTTTTACCAGTATTGTAAAATTCGATCCGGAAACGAAAACCTTTACTGGTTTTAACCACAGAGACGGGTTGTTAAACCGGCGTTTCAGCGCCTTCAGCCATTACCAAAGCCCCTATTCCGGACATCTGATCTACGAAGGCCACGAAGGGATCGACATTTTTCACCCCGACAGCCTCGTGATGGATTCTGTGCCTCCAATCGTGCAGATCACAGATTTGCAGCTCTTCAACCGTTCCTTTCCCATCCGTAGGGGGGCGGAAGATGCCAAAAACGGAGATTTTTATCTTTCCCAATCCATCACGGAGACGAAGGAGCTGGCCCTGCCCTACCGGATGAAGGTGATCACGTTCAAGTTTGCCGCTCTCCACTTTGCCAACCCGAAAAAAAACAAATACGCCTATAAGCTGGAAGGGTTTGACGAGGGCTGGCAGGATATCGGCAACCGGAGGACGGCCACCTTCACCAACCTGCCACCCGGCAAGTACCGCTTTCGGGTGAAGGCCTACAGCGCTTACGGCGTAGAGAGCGAAAATGAAGCCGCCCTGGCCCTGAGCATTCTGCCCCCCTGGTGGCTTACCTGGTGGGCTTACGCCCTCTACATTTTGGCAGCGCTGGCAATTCTTTATGGATACCTCAGTTATCAACGGCGGCGCTGGCGCCTGCAATCCGAACTGGAAGCGCAGCAGCGGGAAGCCCAACGCCTGCAGGAACTGGACTCCTTTAAAAGCCGGCTGTATGCCAACATTACCCACGAGTTTCGCACGCCTCTTACAGTCATCATGGGGTTGACGGAGGAAATCCCGGCCTACCACCAGAAGGAGGAAACGAGCCGGCTGCAGCAAGCCGTAGAGCTGGTGCGGCGCAACAGCGCCCGGGTCCTCCAGCTCATCAACCAGATGCTGGGCCTGGCACGGATCGAGGCCGGCATGATGGACCTGGATATGAAACAAGGAGATGTTATTGCCTTTTTGAAATACCTTACGGAGTCTCACGAGTCGCTGGCTGCGGCCAAAAAAATTGCCCTGTCCTTTGAGGCATCCCCCGCGCAACTGGTCATGGACTACGATGAGGAAAAGCTTTACGATATCTTTTCCAACCTGGTGTCCAACGCCATTAAATTTACCGGAGAAGGGGGTAAAGTTTCTGTAAAAGCGGGTGTCCACAAAACGTCGGCAGGAGAATTTCTGGCGCTGGAGGTAAGCGATACAGGCATTGGCATTCCGGAAGATCAGCAGGAACGCATTTTTGAGCGGTTTTATCAGGCCTCCCCCAGCCCTTCCTCCCCTTCGGGGGCTGGGGCCGGGGCCGGCATCGGCCTTACCCTCGTCAAAGAACTGGTGACGTTGCTGGGAGGAAAAATTGAAGTAGAAAGCGAACCAGGCAGCGGCGCCAGGTTCACAGTGCAACTGCCCGTCAGCAATGATGCGCCTTTGAGAACAGCGGGCGCTTTCCTTTCAACAGTGCGCCAGGCTGTCGTTCCACCTGCCAAAAGCTCCATGCCTGAACCTGCCCGGGAAGAAGAAACGACAGACAGCGGCCTGCCCACCCTGCTGATCGTAGAAGACTCCCCCGATATCGTCACCTACCTGAAAAGTTGCCTGGAGGGGCAATATGACATCCTGGCCGAGCCCAATGGCCGCTTAGGCGTAGGACGGGCTATTGAGGCCGTGCCCGATATCATCATCAGCGACGTGATGATGCCGGAGATGGATGGTTTCGAGTTGTGCGAAATCCTGAAAAACGACGAACGGACCAGCCATATTCCCATCGTACTGCTCACTGCAAAAGCAACGATAGAAGACCGAATAACCGGCCTTAAACGGGGCGCAGACGCCTACCTGCCCAAGCCGTTCAACAAAGAGGAACTCCTCGTCCGGCTGGAAAAACTCGTCCAGCTGCGGGCAAAACTACAGGAGCGCTATGCTTCCCTGGCACCTCCTTCCCCTCCGGAAGACCCTGCCCTCCAACTGGAGGACGAATTTGTGCAAAAGGTCCTCCGACTCGTCGAAGAAAACCTGAACAACGAACACTTCGGCGGCCAGGATATCGCCGACCAGATTTTTCTCAGCCGGACGCAGGTCCACCGAAAATTGAAAGCCCTCACCGGCAAATCGACCGGGCATTTCATCCGCACCGTCCGCCTGCACAAAGCTAGGAAACTGCTCCAATCGGGCGCCACTACCGTCAAAGAAGCCGCCTACGACGTTGGGTTTACCGACCCGGCCTACTTCTCCCGCGTTTTTTCCGAAGAATTTGGGCATCCGCCTAGCTTTTTCCTAAAATCCTGATTTTCAATATTTTACAAAAATCCATTATTCAGTTTGCAACAATAGTCCAAGCGATTGCAACAGTCGTCCAAGGGGGGAAGGGGCGTTTCGAATAATTTTGAAGCACGATCACGATAATCTTTTTCTGCACTACAACTTATATCACATGAAAAAGCTATCCACCCTAATCGCCCTGGGGCTTTTGCCGTTCCTTCTGTTGAGCCAAACCCCGCAGGCATTCAATTACCAGGCTGTGGTCCGGGATGCAAACGGCCCCATCCAAAATGCTACGGTTGACTTCAAGGTTGACATCCTGCAAAACGGCGTTTCCATCTATTGCGAAGAACACAATGACCAGCCTACCGGGCAGTGGGGCATCGTCAATTTGAAGATCGGATTGGGAATGGCGTGTTCCGGAGGCAGCTTTTCCGACATAAACTGGAGCGCGGGGCAATTTCAACTTCAGATTTCCCTGGATGGCCAACCAATGGGGGCGGCGGCGGATATTGTGGCGGTACCGTTTGCGTTGCATGCCCAAAAATCGGGAGACAGCTATTGGGTGAAAAACGGCACGGATATTTCCTATGACGAAGGGGAAATAGGCATCGGGACAAACACGCCGGATTTCCTCCTGGATGTAGAGGCTCCCGGAATAACGGGAAAAACAACAATGGCAAGATTCTGGCACCCCGGGGAAAACACCTTTCTCATCAACGAATACGGAGGATCAACCAATTTAGTACAGCTGGCCGTAATCAATGCCGAACAAAACCTGAGCCTGGTGACTTCCAGCGGCAACAGCCTGAATGAAACCACCAGCACGGGAATTTATATAAAATCCGGCGGCAATGTAGGCATTGGAAATATTAACCCCTTAGCAAAATTGCACATCAACGAACCTGACGCAACTTTAACCGGCGGGGGCGGCCTATTGCAGGGCCACAGCAGCCTACGACAAAAAAGTAGCCGGCGTGATCAGCGGCGCCAACGGGATTAACCCCGGCATATCCCTATCCCAGGAAGACGTCCTGGACGGCGATTACCCCCTGACCATGCTGGGCCGGGTTTATGTCAAAGTAACCGGCAAGGTGGAGGTGGGCGATATGCTCACCACTTCTTCAAAGCCCGGGTTTGCCATGTCCATACAAGACCATTCCAAAGCCAACGGGACTGTGGTGGGTAAAGCCATGACGGGGAATGATGAGGGGGAAGGGATGGTTTTGGTGCTGGTTAATCTGCAGTGAATGGACAAGGCGAAACACTGTATTATCTGCGTGAACACTGATGAGGCATAGCAGAAGCCCAACAGAGCACGGCTTTGGATTTGCAGGCACAGCAGGTCTTCTACCCTTTGAAAAACATTATCTAACAATAAACTCGATAGTCATGAAAAAGCATCTCTTAATTTTGATTGGAACTTTGATTATTTTCATTAGTGCATGCGAAGAAAATCCGCCTTCTACACCTCCTGTTGCCGATTTCTCAAAAGATACCGACATTATAATCGCTGATATTACCAGTGCCAAATTTGACAACACTTCAACAGGGGACATCGATTCTTATTCCTGGGAATTCGAAGGCGGCCTCGGTTATTCCAACAGTAAAGACCCATCTTATGTCTTTGAATATGAAGGAGCAAGGGAAGTTAACCTGACCGTTGAAGGCCCTGGAGGCTCTGATGAAAGGAAGCTGTTTGTTGTTGTTTATCCGTTTGATCCAAATTGCATTAATTTCAATAATTCAAGTACTCACACAACAAAAAAGATCAACTCTTTAAGAGATAACAACCTGGTGAAGAAGGGATTTATTAAGATCAAAAATGATTACAACGTTACTTTAGACCTTCTGCTGTATTCCCCTGCCGATTGGCTCAGCGGCAATTACCTCAAAAGGTATTCATATTCTTTAAGTCCCGGCGCAGAAGGCCGATTGTCTGTCGACAACAACCCATTTCAATTTTCAAATGAATGGGGCATTAGAGTACAGGGCACAAATGGTCTCATCTCATGCATAAGAACTGTCGGCGCCGTTGGGACTTTTAATGGCTCTCAATATACAATACGTGCATCAGACATTTTGGACGGAATATGATGACTAGCAAAACACAAGTTCAGGGGCTAGGGCTGGAACGACGCAGTATCGTCGGCGAAAGTGTATTACCGCAGCGTGCGCCAGTAACGGACAGGATGGGCAGGATTGGGGGGCATCTCGCAGAGAAGACATGATTTACAAGATTTACACGATGAGGAGCCTTGCGGGGACGGGGAACAGGATGAGCAGGATTATGTGGGAAACGGGATTTACAGCCCCAATGCCGTGCCGGGAAAAGCCCCGTCACAGGCAAGGCTGGCAGGGATGGACAGGATTAGCCGCTGCGCTGCCGCTTCCCGCAGCCCTGTGTCTGCCGCCTCCCCCCTCATCGGCCGCCGTAGCCAGAGGCGAAGGTGGTTCGGGGAGATCGGGGGGGGCTAACAGTCAGGACATCCAAAAAACCAATTGACAGCCAGGGCCCCATTTATATTGCGCCCTGGCTCTTCCGAGCAGCTATAGAATATTTCAACCATAAAACTCCGCAATATGCAAAAGAAACTCTTATTGATTTTGATAAGTATCGGAATGGGCGCTACCGCCGCCGCTCAATGGTCCCAGATCAACATGGAAACCGGCCGCTGGAACCACAGCTCGGCCTGTATAAATGGCAAGCTGATCATCGCCGGCGGGCTGGTTTCCGGTTTTCAGCCCATCAATTCTGTGGAAATCTACGATATCGAAACGGGGGTGTGGTCGGATACCACCCTTAGCGAAGCCCGGGGCTTTATGGGCACGGCCGTCCTCGGCAGCAAAGTGTATTTTGCCGGCGGCGGCGACCTGACCGGAGGTATTTCAGATCAAATAGACATATACGATGCTTCCACCGGCGAATGGAGCACGATGAACCTCCTGGAGCCCCGGGCGGCTTTGTCCGCCGCCGCTGTAGGAGGCAAACTGTTCTTCGCCGGCGGGGGCAGCATCAACTATCCGAATTTCTCTCCCTCCGGCACGGTGGAGATTTATGATACCTTAACCGGAAACTGGGACTATTACGCCCTAAGCGAAGCCAGGATGGCTATGGGTGCAGCCGTCGCCGACGATAAAGCATTTTTTGCCGGCGGGGTGAAAAACAATACGGAAGCCAGCAGTTGGGTCGACATTTATAACGCGGCCGATGATAGCTGGGATACGGCTTACTTGTCGCTGCCCCGTTTTTTCCTTTCCGCCACGACAGTGGGCGACAAAATCCTGTTCGCGGGAGGAACCGACCCGCTCTCTAACGACTCGGATGCTGTCGATATTTATGACCTGAATACCGGAGATTGGGACACTCCTACTGCCCTTCCAGTAGAGGCTATGGGAATAGCTGCTGCAACGATGGGAGACAAAGCCTATTTCGCCGGCGGCAGTACGGTCGACAACAACTTAACTGTGGAAACTCCGGCCAACGCCTTGTACATATATGGGCCTTCACATGTATTTCAGGGATGGGAGGCAGAATATATGCAAACGCCCCGGGTAGGCGCCTCGGCTGCGGTTTGGGAGAACCAGCTCTTTATTTCCGGAGGGTTCAACTGGATCGACCGGCACCTAAGCTCCATTGAAATCTACACCGATACTACTCTTGTCAATACAACGGAAACGCCGGCGCCCGTTCCGGAGCTTTCGCTTTATCCCAACCCAAACAAAGGACAGTTTTCCATTGAATTCCCCAGGGAAATCAGCCTGCCCGTTACCATCCGCCTGTTTGATTTGAAGGGCACGGAAGTTTTCAGGATAACCGCCCGCGCTTCTAACCAAACCATAAACGCGAACCAGCTTCCGGCGGGGGCATACCTTTTAGGCGTTTACGCGCCTGACGGCCGGCTGGTTGCGAAAAAGAGAGTGGTGATAGCTCCCTAAGCGAACAGCCAAAAGCGACCGTCTTCGCTACGCTCTTCCGGGTAAAAATCGCAAACAGCCAAAAGCGAACAGCAAACAGCGAACAGCAAACACCCCTAAACCATGCATCAACTCACCATCAAAACCTGCAACATGAAAAATCGTAATTTTTCAACCCTCCTATTCCTCCTCCTCCCCCTTTTCGCCACCGCCCAGCTCCAGCTCGGCCGGCAAGCCATCGCAATAGCGGGGGGATACGGCGTCAACTCCGGCGCCAACCTGAGCATCAGCTACACCGTCGGCGAGGTAGCGGTTCAAACCCGCGAAGCACCGGGCGCCGGCATCATCCTGACGGAAGGCTTCCAGCAACCGGACGACGACGTCATAATCGGAACAAAGGAACCTTTTTCTCTCTGCGAACTGGGCATAACCGTTTTCCCCAACCCCGTCAGCCAGGTATTGAATATCCGCCTGGAGGCACCCCTCTCCCGCCCGGTTACGGCCAGCTTGTTCAGCCCTTCCGGGCAGGTGGTCCGGGCTGTGGAAATGGCCACGGGCGATGCTCAGCTGGATATGAGCCGGCTGCCGGGTGGCGTGTATGTGTTGCGGTTTGCGCAGGGGGGTAAAGTGTACTCGCCCTGCAGGGTGCTGAAGGTGGCGAGCCGGTAATTTCTTTTAACCCTATTCAAACGTACTCACCATGAAAGATTATGCCATACTCCTTTTCGATATAAAAAGAACCCTATTTTTAGCGGTAAATTTTCTTCTCGCCGCGCCCTTTCTAAAAGGGCAAATCCCTCATCCACAGCAAAAAACACCGCTGCAACTGTTGATTGAAAGTTCGAATTTTGATGATGAAACGAAAGTTTACGATTTATTCGAACCCTTAGCTCAGGCCCGGCCTTATGACCTTACAAAAGAAGCTTCCTATTTCGAGGTATTCGAGTTGAAAAGGAACCAGCTCCATGAGATACTGTCAGAAAAGGAAGCCTTGATGAAGCTAACCGTAAACTTTCAGGGAAAAGAAAGGACGCTTCTGTTAAGCCAAAGCAAGATTCTCAGTGACAGTTATAGTCTTCGCAACGAGGCAGGGAAAGTCCTGAATTCCGAACCGAAAGGGCTGTTTTACAAGGGCGTCATACAAGGAGAAAACACTTCTATGGCGACAGCAAGTTTTTTTGAGAATGAAGTGCGGGTTAGTTTCTCAGACAGAGAGAGCAATTACAGGATCGCCCGCCTGAAAAACAGCGATTATGTTGGCTATCGGGATATTGACCTGTTGAAGGTGCCGGAATTTGAATGCCTGGCTGGCGATTCTCCGGCGGTCGAAGAACGTAAGGAATCGCCCGGAAGCCATATGGACAGGCCAGTTGTCAATACCAGTTGCCAGTACGTTGAAGTTTATTTTGAATGCGATTTCAAGTTTTTTCAGGACGAGGGTTACTCTGTAAGTGCGGTAGAACAACAGGTCGCTGCTATATTCAATGAAGTCCAGGCCATCTATTACAACGAGTCTATACCAATTGCCATTTCCGAGATATTGGTTTGGACTTATTTCGATCCCTACGCATCCAGCAACAGCCTTGATGAGGTCTTAGATGAGTTTAAAGCGTACCGGGGAAATGCTTACAACGGGCGTCTGGCGCACTTACTTTCAACCCGGGATTTGAACGGCGGGTTAGCCTGGATTGATGTTCTGTGTTCCAATGGCCTGCAATACGCTGTCAGTGGCAATATAACTCCCGGAAACGTCGTTGTTTTCCCTTCTTATTCCTGGAATGTAGCGTTGGTTGCCCACGAGTTGGGTCATAATTTTGGTTCAAAGCACACCCACTGGTGCGGCTGGCCAGGAGGGCCAATAGATAACTGCGCTACGCCGGAAAATAATGATGGAAATCCTTGTGCCACCTGTTGCTCACCAGGCCCTCCTCCCCTCAATGGCGGCACGATAATGAGCTACTGCGACCCCAACATCAATTTCAATAACGGATTTGGTCCTCTTCCCGGCGACAAAATACGATCAGAGTTTGCCAATGCCGGCTGTTACTCCAATTGTTTTGCCTGGATTGACTACGACTGGAACGGCATCGAAAATGGCTCTTTCACCCAACCCTGGAATACATTGAGAGAAGGGGTAAATGCCGTAAGAAACGAGGGTGCCATATTTATCAAATCTTCTAATGGCAATGAAATTCTCACGATCGACGTCAATAAATCTTTCCTCATCCGTACCTGGGAAGGAGCTTCGATCATTGGACAGTGAATACTGCTATTTCCATTTAATGAAAATTGGATAGTAGTTTAAATCCGTTGATATATCGGTGCAAATGGAGAGGGGTTGTGCAATAAGTATATGTAGACAGAATTAACAAGATTATCAGGATATATACACCCCTCTGGCGCAAGCCACTACATCTTGTAAATCCTGTTAATCCTGTCTGCTTTCGACCTTTTTGCACAACCCCTGGATAGGCCACCAGATTTAACCCACTTCCGAAAATTTGATCACTCAACTAAAACTCTAAACCTGTCATGAAATACATCCTAACTTCGACTTTCGCCTTCATGCTTGGCTTCACAACCCTAATCAACGCCCAGGCCCCCCACGCCTTCAACTACCAGGCCGTAGTCCGCAACGCCGACGGCACACCCATTGAAGACAGCGACATCAGCGTACAGATCATTATCCTCAGAGAAGATTCCGCTGTTTACCAGGAAGAACATTTTGGCGTGGAAACCCATAAAGGCTTATTTGCCATATCGGTAGGAGAAGGGAATACGGATGACAATTTTTCCACCGTCGATTGGCAAAATGGCGCTTATTACCTCAAGGCCAAGGTCGATAAAACCGGTGGCACTGACTTTCTGGATATTGGCGAAAAGGCGAGGCTGCTTTCGGTGCCGTATGCGTTGTATGCCCATCGCTCCGGCGATCATTATTGGTCAAAAACGGAGTCAAGCCTATATTATTTGGACACTGATGTTGGTATAGGAACGATTGATCCAGGTTATAAACTATCCGTAAATGGTTCTGCTTCAGTTGGCACACCTGGAGAAGGTAACGTATTGCTCAATTTTAATAGCGAGAGGAATTGGCAGTTTCGGCAACTAGGAACCGGTGCAGGGACAAATTTGGAGCTAGTAAGTATTGACGGAGATAATACTAAAAGTTTTATTATCAATACTAAAGGAAAGGTTGGAATTGGAACAAGTAATCCAAGTTCCCCTTTTCACCTTCATACCACATCAGATGATAATGGCTTAAGAATAACTACCCAGGGCAACCAGGAGGAAATCAGGTTGCACCTTGCCGGAAACGCCAATGACCCTCCGGAAAACCATTATGGATTTTTGAGCCTTGGAGGAGGCACCAAGCTGAGGGGAAATGGAAGGCCTTCTGTTTTTAGCGGCACGGTCGAAGTTGATGTCTTAAAAATCAACGGCGGCGGCGACGGCGCCGAATACTTCAACGTCAAAAAATCCGACAACCTGGAACCCGGCAGCCTGGCCGTCATTGATGACGAATCGGCTGGCAAACTGAAAGTCAGTTCCCGGCCTTATGACCCGAAAGTAGCCGGCGTGATCAGCGGCGCGGGCGGCGTCCGCCCCGGAATCACCCTGGAGCAAAAGGAAGTGCTGGAAGGCGACGAGCTGGTTTCCCTGTGGGGGCGGGTTTATGTGAAGGCTACAGCGAAGAACGGGAAGATCAGGCCCGGCGACCTGCTGACGTCCAGCCACATTCCGGGGCATGTGATGAAAGCCCGGAAAAAGAGGAAAAGCCGGGGCGCGGTCATCGGCAAAGCGCTCTCCAGCCTGGAGGATGGCGAGGGATTGGTGCTTCTTTTAATTCAACCGCAATAAACCCAACGCCATGAAAAAGAATACCTGGATAATATTATCCTTAACCACCTGCCTTTGCCTCCCGGCTGTCGCCCAAAACCTCCCGCTTCGGAATTTTGAGGGGTACTACCTGGCCCAGAGCCAGTTCCCCCGGGACGCGGGCAACCTCCCCTGGTTCCCCAACGACACCGAAATGCAGGGCGTAACCAACGACGGAGCAAACTGGTTTTTCACCATGACGCCACAGGACGAAAGCAACGGCATTCTATGGCGCATACCCAAAAGCCGGGAACTGAGCGCCGGCATCAACGAACAAACGCCGGGCGTAGCCAAAATAGCGATGAGCGACGTGCAAATACTGAGCAACAACAACTACTGGCACTGGGGGGACCCCGACCACTACAAATATGACGGAATGGATTACATCCTCGTCCCCGTGACCGAAGGAACTGACGCGCCCGTGATCCTCTGCTTCCGGGCCGACAACCTGGCTTACGTCAATTATGCAAAATTAAGGGGTGGCGCTCACGGCGGCTGGTGCGCCGTCGGCACGGATGGTTATATCTATTCGTCGTCTAACCATCCGGATAAATTGCGCCGTTATGAAGTCGACTGGTCCGCTTTTACCAACCCCAACTCCAACAACCACGACGCCATCACTTACCTGGAGAGTTATACGCTCAAAAACGCAGACGGCACGACGCTGCAACTCCGCCACATGCAGGGCGGGGAGTTCTCGCCCAGCGGCGAGCTGATCTACGTCGTTTGCGGCACCGGCGGCTGCCTGGGGCAGGGCGACGGCCCGAACCCCACGGACGGCATACATGTTTTCGAGACGCACACCTGGAAAGAGGTCCAGCATTCTTTTAATAATTATGAACTGGACAATTACTTCAGTTATACCTTCGACAACACCTGCAAAAACTGCCTGGGCGGCATCGGCGGCTTCGGCTCCCAAACGCCGGAAGGGCTTACCGTCTGGGACCTGGATGACGGCAGCGCTCCCAATATCAGGGGGCAACTCCATGTATTGACCAATTGGTACACTTTCGCCTGGGCTTGTTCCGACGAATTTTCGCTTCACCATTTTAGCCGAAATGTTTATGTGGATGGCGACAACGGCACAATCCCGCCGACCAACCCGCGAACCGGCACGAGAAGCAGACCTTTCCGGACGGTCAACGACGCTTACGGTTTTTACCCGATCTGGGACGGGGCGCAGATGGTGATAAAAGCAGGTATTTATAGCGATACCGGCATCTACTCTACTCGCATCCAAATGACAAGCGAGGGCGGACCGGCAATCATCGGCCAACAATAGCAGACCGGGCATGACGAAGCAACCTGTATAACCCCAAAAAACACGGAGGGCGTGAAGCAACCACCGACAACCAGGACTTCACGCTCTCCTCAGCGTACCTCTGTGCCCCCTGCGGTTAAAAACTTACGGCACAGTCTCTTATCCAGAAATCGCCATATCGAAAATAATGAGTTGCAAAAAGTTCATATTTCTGGTTTTTCTTCTGTCGGAAAACACTGCTGTACTGGGCCAGCAATGGCAATTCCAAAAAGAAACAGAAGGCATAAAAGTGTATTACCGCGAATCCCCGGACAGCAAGATCAAAGAGCTAAAGGTCACCCTGATCGTGGAATCATCGCTTGGAGCGGCAGTCAGGGTCATATCCGATGCCGCCCGGTTTCCGGATTGGGTGTATAATCGCCGTACATCGCACCCCTCCCGCCCGCCATCCAACGTTTGATTTGCGATTTGCGATTTTTGATTTTTGATGTCCGTCCCCTCACCGTATACCGCCCTGCTCTCGCCCGCCACGTACACCATGCACCACGCCACTTCTGCCCGCTTTGTCTGTCGCCTGATTTAGGATGTGCGATTTTTGATGTGCGATTTTTGATGTATCCCATACACCCTTGTCATCTCCCCTCAAAACCGCGCCACCAGCCCCACCAGCGCATTGATCCCGAACGTCGGGTACCGGTGCCAGCGCTCGCGCTTGTTGTTCGCCAGGTTGTTGATTTGAACGAAGCCGCCAATGTTTTCCACGAAGAAGAAATCGGCGCCCAGGCTGATGTCGAACAGGCCGTTGAGGTTCTGGGCGTTGCCGTCGTCGTCCCGGTAGGGGACGCCGTTCTCCAGGAAGAAATCGCCTTTCAGTATCAGGGTGCTTCCCGCCTTTTCATCCACCACTTTCGTATAGCGGGCGCCCACGTTGAGGGTGAAGGAAGGCAGGTGCCAGGCCTTTTCCTCCCGGTCGAGGGAAAAGAAGTTCTGGCTGACGGCGCCGGTCAGCTCGAAGCCATGGAAGAGAGGGGCGGTGACGGACCCCTTGACGAAGAAGATGTTTGCCGTGTCGTACAGCACGTCGAAGCGGGGGATGGTGTCGTTTACGTCGGGTAGCAGGAACAGCGCCAGGTCGTTCACGGATTTGTAGCCCACCTGCCCGTCGTAGTCGATGCGCTGGATGGTGCCGCGCACGCCGCCGTAAAAATTGTAATACTGGCTGTTCTCCACCATAATGCGGGAGCTGATGAAGGGGTTGTAATCGCTCAGGGAGCGGAAGGTGTTCTTCTGCAGGGTGCCGGTAGCGCCCACGTAGGCGCCGAGCAGGCCCTTCAGGATGATGGCGGAAAGCTCTACGTCGGGAAAGAAGAAAAACTCGTCGTCGTGAGAGGCGATGTTGAGGCCGACCTTGGCCTTGAAGGACTCGGCGTGATAGGTATAACTCGGCCGGAGGAAGAAGTTGTTGAGGCTTTGCTTGGCGGTATCCTTATAGGATGTAAAATCCGTCTGCAGCTCGACGGTCAGGGGGTGTGAGGCGTCGAACCATTTGGTGCCCCGGATGAGCAGGTCGAAGCCATTTTCCCGGGCGGCGTAGTTGTCGTCCATGAAGTACATCTTGACGCCGGCATGGTAGTTGAAGTCTGCCTCGGTACGCACGCCGTTATAGATGCTGGCCTTGGCGTCGAAGATGGAAAAGCGCTGGCGCACCTCTTCTTTTTCGAAAGTATACTCCTCCTCCAGGGCTTCGGCCACCTCGTTGTAGCCATAGAAGTGAACTACATCCGAAGTGAAGCCCAGGCCTGCGTTGACGGCAAAGCCCAGGTCGTGCTGGTAGGTGCCGTCGGCGCCGACTTTGGTGAAGGAGAAGCGCTGGTTCTCGACGCTCTTGTTGTTGTTGGCTGAGTGGTGGAGGGCAGAAAGGCCGAGGTTGAAGTTCTCGCTGTTGGAAAAGTTGTAAAATCCATTGCCGAATAAGGATGCCGGGAACCCTCCCCCGAATTTGAGGTAACCGTTATAGCTTTCGGGAACATCCTCCCCGCTCATCGCCAGGGGCCGGATCTTGGGCGGCAGGTACTCCACCTCCAGGGCTTTGGTGGCCACCTGGTAGTCCAGGCGGCGGGTAGAGGTATCCAGGGGCGGCAGCTCGGGGTCAACCTGGAAGCGGTCGGTGGCTTCCAGCCGGGCGTCGAAGCTCTTGATGATGTCTATCTGTTCCGCCGGCAGGTCGGGGGTTTGGGCGGAAGCCAGGGTGGCCAGGCAGGCAAAGAAGAACAGCAGGGATATATTTTTTGAAAATTTCATTGTGGTCCGTTGATTTTTTCTGAATTGAACTTTAAACTATACTTGTTCTGTAACCATTGGCAGTCAGGTAAAATTTGCGATGTATGATTTCTGATTTTTAATTTGCTGAACGCCGGCTGCACAGTGGCGGAAGCGTTATGGGGCATGTCGCAAATCAAAAATCGCACATCGCACATCAAAAATTGGCTTTGGAAAGGAGGCAATTTATCTAAAATGGCCCTACCTCAAATACCAGCATAATATGAAACCTCAAATTTTTCAGTTCCCGTCATCCATTTCCAGGGTATTCGGGTCGCCGCCCGTCCGCAGGCGGCTGGACTGGTTGATGCGCTGGTTGATGGCATCGAGTTTGCGGCGGGCCTCGCTGATCAGGTCCTGGTCGCCGGTATAGTTCTCCAGCAAAGCTTCCAGGGCGGCCCGGGCGTTGTACAGGTCGCCCTTTTCCTGGAGGATATCGGAGAGCAGGATAACGCTCTTGGCCACCCAATAGGGATAACCCGAGCTTTCCTTATTGGCGTTGATGCAGATTTGCTGGGCCGTCTCCAGGTCGCGCCGCAGGTAGTAGATATAGGCTTTGAGGTAGCGGGCTTCAGCGGCTTGCTCATTGTCGCTGCGCCGGATCACCTCGTCGAAGGCGGTGAGGGCGTTGTTGTAATCGCCCTTGTCAAACGCGATCTTGCCCAGGTAGAACTGGGCGGTGGCGACCTGCAACTGGGTAGCATTGGGGTTGTCGGCCACTTTGCGCGCCAGTTCTGCTATGCCGTCGGTCTTGCCCGAGCGGTAAGCGCTGCGCAACGCTCCAAGCTGGGCCTCGAACCGCATATCCGGATTAGTGGCCACCTGTTCCAATCTGGTATACAGGCTGTAGGCCCTGGCAAAATCCTGAGAATGGTTGTAAGCGATGATGGCGGCCTTTTCCAGTGCCTTCACGTAATAGGGGCTGGGGCCGCGGTCGGCTACTGCCTCGTAATCGGCCAGCGCCTGGGTGTATTGCTTCAGTACGCTGTACGACTCCGCGCGGTGGTACTGGGCTGGCAGGACGTAGGCGCCCCGGGGGAACTTGCGCAGGTAGTCGGTATAGGCGGCGACTGCCCGCTCGTAATTCGAATTCTCGAACTGCGACTCCGCCGCCCGGAAGTTGATCGAGTCGCGCACCTCCCCTCCTACGCTACCGCGGACGGATTCGAGGAAGGCGAAGTAATTGTCGGCCTGCCCCAGGTCGTCCACGTAAATTTCTTCCAGGGCGGCCAGCGCCAGGTTGGAGTCGCCCTCGTCCGGATTGTTGGCAAACACCTGTTTGTAGTAGCTGATGGCAGCATCGAGGTTGCCCTGGTTATAGCTGATCAGCCCCAGCCGGATAAGCGCTTTGGGAATGAGTTCGGATTTGCCCCGGTAAAGCCTCAGCAGTTCTTTGAGCGGCTCTGCCGCTTTGCTGAGCTGGCCGATCTCCTGATAGGTAGCGCCCAGTTGAAGCAAAGCGGCATCGGCATATTCCGAGTCCGGATAGTTCTTGGCCAATTGCTCCAGGGCGAGGATTTTGTTGGTGGTGCGGCCCATCAGGCCTTCGATCACGGCTTTCTGGTACAGGGCGTAAACAAAACCGCTGTACCGTTTATTGACGGCCTGGTCATAGTATTGAATAGCGCGGGCGTACTGGTTGCGTTTGAACAGGCAATCGCCGGCCCGGAGGATGGCATCGCCCAGCACCTGGTTCTTCACTTTTTCATTCCGGATGAAGGGGCTGTTGCGCTCGATGCCCTGGACGGCGTCCTCAAAAAAGCCAAGGGCGGCGGCATGGTTGTTCTGTTTGAGGTAGTTGTACCCCTGGGTATAATTGGCAGTATAAATGGAGGACTCGTCCGGCAGGTTGCTCTGGGTCTTCGCCAGGGTGAGGAACTGGCTCATGAGCCGGTTGCTGGCCTCGTATGCCTCGTCGCGGTGGGCGATATCTCCCAGCCAGTAGACGGCCAGGGCCCGGGTGCGGGTATCCACAGAAATATCCATCGATTGTTCAAAATACTTCTTGGCGTTCTCCTTGTCGCCGTTCTGGAGCAGTTGCAGGCCCCGCAGATAGGTTACCTTCTGGTAAGTCTCCTGTAGCTTGGGAGTTTTGTTCGGTATAGAAGCGAGGATTTCTATGGCCTGCTGGTAATCCCGGTAGTTGAGGAAAATCTCGCTCATCAGTTCCTGAGCCTGGATGAAGTAGCGGGAAGTGGGGCGCAGTTCGCGCAGGCCGATGATGGCCTCCCGCGGGTCATTCAGTTCATAGGAAAGCTTGGCGTAGTTCCAGAGGGCCTCCTCCTGGATGCCGGCGTCGTAGGCCATCCGCTTGGCATTGCCGAAGGCGGCCCGCGCATTGGCGCGCTGGTTGAGCCGCAGGTAAGAATCGCCCAGGATATACATGGCGTGCTGTCCGATCTCGGAATCGACAGTCGACAGGTCTTTGAGGTAGGTGATGGCCTTGCCGGGATCGCCGACCTGGTAATACGTATAGCCGATCTGATAGAGTTCTTCCTCCCTGAGTTTTCCGGTGCTTTCGGCGTAAGCCTGAAGATAGGGCAACGCCTGCGCGTACTGGCCCTTTTCGAAGTAGGCCTGCCCCAGGAGCTGTTTGATCTCCATCTGTTTGCGGACGGAAGGGTCGTCGGCCTTGACCCGGGCGTAGGCGATCAGCTCGTCGTAGCGGCGCTCGGCGAAGTAAATCTGGGCCTGGTAGTAAGGGATGTGGGGCCGGTAGCGGGAGGAGCGCTCTACGATCTTGAATTGCGTCAGCGCCGCATCGTAGCTGCCTTCGAAAAAATAACACAGCCCCAGATAGTAATTGGCTGGATAGTAGTAATCCGTTTCAAAGCCCTTGATGTCCCGGAAGTTGGCCAGCGCCTCTTTGAAACGCTTTTTGACGAAAAGCGAATAGCCCAGTTTGAATTTCACGGCCGACTCCTGCTCGGGCGTCATTCCCCTGGTGGGCACGTCGGAAAGGTAGTCGATGGCCTTGTCCCATTCTTTGGAGTTGTAATAAAAATCGGCCACCTCAACCAGCGCCTGGCTGGCCATGGGGTTGGGCGATTCGGTGCGGATGAAGTCCAGGATGAGCTTCTCCCCGTCGGGCTGTTGAAGGCGCACGGCGCAGCGGGCATAGTTGAGCTGAGCTTTGGAGCGCAGCAGTTCCGCTTCCGGCTCATTCACCGGGAGCAGCAACCGGGCCGCCCGCTCGAACTCCAGCTGGGCTTTCCCATAAACGCCCTCTTCGAAAAGGATCACGCCATTTTTGTAAGCTTCGTTGGCTTCCGTAAATACGGTAGTTTGTTGTGCCATCAGCGGAAGGGATGCAATACACGCCGCCAACAGCAGGGCAAGTCTCTTTAACATTGTGTTGTTTTTTGTGATTCGGGCCGTCGGCAGTCCGGGTTGTGCGGTTATTTCACCGCCGGGACCCGGAGCAGTTGATGGTTACTGTTTGCCAACGCTTTTTGCCAATGCCGGCGGCAATAACGAACGACTTCTGGCCGCCTGGGATTTTCCGTTGGCCCGAAGCTGGGTTTATCCCTATCGAACGACGCAGAGGCCCGGTAGCTTATCTCAGAGCCAGCCAAATTAACAAAAAAATTAACATCTCCGGTTACTGCTCAAAGCCGAGGATGGTTTTCACGATAATGTCGCAGCAGTCTTCCAGCTGCTCTTCCGTCATGACCAGCGGCGGAGCAAACCGGATGATATTGCCGTGGGTCGGTTTGGCGAGCAGCCCGTTGCCGGCCAGTTTCAGGCATATATTCCAGGCCGTCTCGCTGTCCGGCGTATCGTTGATGACGATGCCGTTGAGCAGGCCCTTGCCCCGCACCAGCCGCACCAGGCCCGACCGTTCTACGAGGCCTTCCTGCATCCGGCGGCGGAAAACATGGCCCAGGCGGGCAGCATTTTCGGCCAGCTTTTCATCCCGGACCACTTCCAGGGCTTCCATGGCCACGGCGCATCCCAGCGGGTTGCCGCCGAAGGTGGAGCCGTGCTGGCCGGGTCTGAGGGTCAGCATCACTTCGTCGTCGGAAAGGACTGCCGAGACGGGGAATACCCCTCCGGAGAGCGCCTTGCCCAGGATGAGGATATCGGGCCGGACGCCTTCGTGCTCGCAGGCCGTCAGCTTGCCGGTCCGGGCGATGCCGGTCTGCACTTCATCAGCGATGAACAGGGCATTGTTTTGCCGGCAAAGCTCATAGGCTTTTCGCAGGTAGCCCTCGTCGGGAACCACCACGCCCGCTTCGCCCTGGATAGGCTCCGTCATGAAGCCTGCCACATGGGGATCCTGCAGGGCTTCCTCCAGGGCGGGCAGGTCATTGTAGGGAATGATGACGTAGCCCGGCATGTAGGGGCCGAAGTTCCGGGTGGTGTTGGGGTCCACCGAAGAGGAGATAGCCGCCAGAGAGCGGCCCCAGAAATTCCCGGAAACGAAGATGATTTTTGCCTGGTTGGTGGGCACGCCTTTGACTTCGTATGCCCATTTCCGGCAGAGTTTCACGGCTGTTTCGCAGGCCTCCACGCCGGTGTTCATCGGCAGCATGCGGCTGTATCCAAAATATTCGGTGATGTACTTTTCGTACGGCCCCAGGACGTCGTTGTAGAATGCCCGCGAGGTCAGGGTCAGCTTCTGGGCCTGCTCGGCCAGCGCCCGGACGATCCGGGGGTGGCAGTGGCCCTGGTTGACGGCGGAATAGGCGGAAAGGAAATCGTAGTATTTTTTGCCTTCGGCATCCCACAGGTAAACGCCTTCACCTCTGGACAGGACGACAGGCAGGGGGTGATAATTGTGGGCGCCGTAGCGGTCTTCCAATTGGATCAGTTCTTTTGACGACAGCATGGTTTCCTGCATCATAGCTGTAGGTTTTACTGGTTGCGGTAATGTTTTTCCGTTTGTTCACACTTCACCCGATATCACAATGATAGCACCTTTTTCGCTCATTTCCGCAACGGCCCTATCAGAATCTCCCTCCGGGAGGTTGACTCCCCGTGTGCCGTCGATGATCAGATGCGTTTTGAAACCCAGTTCCAGGGCGTCGAGGACGGTGAACCTGACGCAATAGTCCAGGGCCAGGCCCAGGATGAAGACTTCCTCAACGCCCTGTTCCCGGAGGTATTCTCCCAGGCCGGTCGACTTCCGGCGGCCGTTGTCGTAAAAACCGCTGTAACTGTCGATCTGCGGATCCGTGCCTTTGACGAAGACTTTCCGGAACCTGGAGGTATCCAGTTCGCGGACAAATTCCGCCCCGAAGCTGCCTTGTACGCAGTGCATGGGCCACAAAACCTGCTCCAGGCCATCGAGCTGGATTACATCTCCCGGCCGCCTCCAGGGGTGATTGGCGGCAAAACTCCCGTGGTTGGCAGGGTGCCAGTCCTGAGTGGCCACCACCAGCGGGAACTTTTTCATGGTCTCGTTGGCAACGGGAATCACCTTATCGCCATCGGGCACTTCCAGAGCGCCCCCCGGGCAAAAATCGTTCTGAATGTCTATGACTAGTAATGCTTGCATGGTTATTTCGTTGCACGGCCTCTGATTAATCCAGCCGTCCGTCTTTCATTTCCAGGCAGCGGTCGCTCATGGCGGCCAGTTCCTTATTGTGAGTTACGATAACGAACGTCTGCTGAAAATCCCGGCGGAGGTCAAAGAGCAACTGGTGCAGTTCCTGGGAGGAGGCCGAGTCGAGGTTGCCGGAAGGCTCGTCAGCAAAAACGATAGCGGGCTGGTTGACCAGGGAGCGGGCCACGGCCACGCGCTGCTGTTCTCCTCCGGAAAGCTGGGACGGTTTATGAGCCAGGCGATCCGACAGGCTCAGGTAGTCCAGCAACTGGCCGGCTCTTTCGCGCGCTTTGCCTTCCGGCTGCCTGCCAATCAAAGCGGGGATGAGCACGTTCTCCAGGGCTGTAAATTCGGGCAGCAGGTGGTGGAACTGAAAGACGAAGCCGATATTTTGGTTGCGGAAGCCGGCCAGCTTTTTCTCGCTCAGCCGGGATATGTCCTCACCGTTGATCAGCAGGCTGCCGGTGTCGGCTTTATCCAGCGTGCCGAGGATGTGCAGCAGGGTACTCTTTCCGGCACCCGACTTGCCCACAATGGAGACCACCTCCCCCCTGCCTATTTCCAGGTCCACTCCTTTGAGCACATGCAGCTTACCGTAGGATTTGTGAATATTGCGTGCCTGAATCACAGATTGAATTTTTATGCGTTAGGCCGAAAGTAAAACAAAAAAACAGGACAGGAAAGCCCTGCCCCGTTTTCTGTTCGTGCAGCATGGCCTTTCTACCAGAAATAGCCGACGATAATGGCGGTAACGATCAGCAACAGGATCGCAAGCACCCGGTAGTTCTTGTACCAGGGAAGGGCCTTCAGTTCCCGTGTCTCTTCCCGGAATATTTTCTGCTCCCAGGTGTAATCTTCGACCTGAGCCCGGGAGGGAGGCGGCGTGTTCAGGCTCACGGCGACATGGACCAGCAGGCAGAGTATCCACATGATGAAAGCCATCAGCAGGAAATGGATGCCCGTAAGTGCTTTTATCCAGCCGGCCGGCTCTGCGCCCTCACCCAGGGTATTGACATAGACCTGAAGGATGAGCATGAATATGGCAAAGGCGAAGCCAAAGAGCAGGCTGACGATCGAGCCGGCGGCGCTGGCCCGTTTCCAGAACAGCCCGAGTATGAAGGTGGCCACCGCCGGCGGCGCCGTATAGCTGATGACGAGCTGCAGGTATTGCCACAGGGAGTCGGACACTTTCTCGATAAAAGGCACCCATGCTGCCGCCAGGACAACCAGGATGACCGTGGCGACCTGCCCGGCCCGCACCAGTTGCTGGCTGGTCAGCGTCGGGCGGATGTTGCGGACAAAGTCCATGGTAATCAGGGTAGAAGCAGAGTTGAAGGTAGCCGAGACCGACGACATCATGGCCGCCAGCAACCCGGCGACCACCAGGCCGAGGACGCCGGAGGGCAGCAATTGCATCAGCAATACCGGGTAGGTCAGGTTGGCGCATTGCGACAGTTCCTGGCAGGGCGTCCCGTCTCCGGTGATATAATTGAGGCCCGAAATATCCAGGTCGGAAAAGATCAGCAGGGCCAGCGTACCGGGAACCACCATGATGAAGATGACCGGCAGCTTGAGCAGGCCGGCAAAAAGGGCGCCCCAGCGGCCGTGGTTCAGGTCGCGGGCGCCCAGCACCCGCTGCACCATAAACTGGTTGTTGGCCCAGAAGTAAAAGCCCAGCAAAGGCACCCCGGTCAGCAGGCCGTACCAGGGCATGAATTCATCATTGGAAGGGCGCACCAGGCTGAACGCCTCACGGGCATTTCCGGGAGCGTAATGCCCCAGCGCTTTGGCCTCCTCCACGGAAGCCACGCCCCCGGCCTGTATCTTTTCGGTCAGCGCCGCCATCATGGCGCCCCAGCCGCCGCCAAATTCCTGGAAGGCGTAGTAGGTCAGCAGGATGGAACCGATGACCAGGAGGATAGCCTGCACCACTTCGGTCTGTATGACCGAGTTCAACCCCCCGGGGATCGTATATGCCGCCGCCGCGATGGCGAGCAACAGGATAATTTGCCAGGACGGCAATGAGGGGAACAACAGCTTCAGCACGATACTGCCCACATACAGGCCGGCCGCCGTGTCCACCATGACGTTGCCGACGATGGTTATGAAAGAAAAATAGTAACGGGAACGCCGGTCATATCGCCGCTCCAGAAATTCCGGCATGGTGTACACCCCTGATTTCAGGTAGAACGGCAGGAAGAAGATCGAGAAAAAAATGAGGACGACCACCGCAAACCACTCATAATTGTAAACATGTATGTTGGTTTTATAGGCATCCCCGGCAAGGCCGATCAGCGTAGAGCTGGAGATGTTGGCAGAAAAGAGGGCGATGCCCACGATTGGCCAGGGCATCCCCCGCCCGGCCAGGAAGTAATCTTCAGAGCTGTTGCGTTTGCCGTGGTAGATGCCGTAACCGATGATCAGCACAGCGTATGTCAACATGATCCCGATGTCAAGGACACTAAGCTGGAATTGCTCCATAATGTTAAGTTGGTTTAGTTAGTTTCATACATTGGCGGGATCACAAAGGGAAAACAAACAGGGTTTAGTGAGATCAGCAATCCGGCCGGCCTAAAAATAGGGCATTTATAACAATACCCGGACAATTACATTTGGAATTTTGCAAAAAAACAGAAGGAAAGCAGACAAAAAAGAAGGAAAAAACTATACTGTTTGGAAAAAGGAATAGCAGGAAAAAAAGAGAGCGAAGACATGAAATGCTTCGCTCTTGTAAGAAATCACCCGACTGTTATTATGAAGGATTTTTACATCCTCCAGAATATACTACCATTTAAATCTTAAACCATTTAACCAAAGGCTTTATATCGAAAGTCTATCGATTTCCATCTTTTATTCTGCTACAAAGCTACTAACAAAGATGCAAAATCGGAAACAAATGTTAAAATAATCTTAAATTTTTTAACCGCCCTTGGCCGGGAGGCCTATGCCTTCCTTTTATTATTTGCCTGCCCCGCTATTATTAAGTACAAAATCCGGCAGGCTATTGTTCTTTCAACGGGAAAATTTTCCAAAGGGTTCAGCTGGAAGGGAAAAAATGTTTTCAGAGATCCGTACGCTTCACCATTAACCAGGCCAGGCTGATAAATGCCAGGGAATAAGCGACAACAGTGGCCGATGCCTCCGCCGGGCTGAGGAACAGCCGGAAGCCGTACTGCGACAGGAACTGGTCCGCCATCTGAGTAAAGGGCAGGGGGACGAGGTCTTCCACCGCATTCATCGGATAGAAGTGCATGCTCCGGTGTTTCACCAGTTGAAGGTGGACGCCCCAGCGCAGGATCAGCTCGATAAACATGATGTAGGCCAGATAGAGGAAGAGAGCGATCCCGGTCCGCTTGGCCAGGAATCCGATCATCAGCCCAAAGCTCATATACCCCCAGCACATCAGGAAATACCGGGGGATGTAGTCAGCATGCTGCCACACTTTATGCCAGTAAACGGAAGAGGTATTGAAGTATCCGATCAGCAGGGCGCACAGGGCGTAATAGGCCGTCGCCATGAGGCTCATGCAGAGGATAAAATACACCTTGCCCAGAAAATACTGCCGGCGGCTAAGGCCGGTGATGATGTTCTGCCGCATGGTGCGGTAGCTGTATTCGGTGGTGATGACGATGACCGAGAGGAACCCGAAAAAGAAGAAGCACAGCCAGTTGCCTACATATCCCAGGTATTCCCATACCGTCGGGAAGATGAAAAACACCTCGTTGGTCATCAGAGGCGGGGGCAACTGATCGATGCGTTTGCCGGTGAGCAGGATAGCTGGCAGCAAGACAAAATAGAACAGGGTGAAAATGCGGAAAGACAACAGCTTGTTGAGCTTTATCCATTCCAGTTTTAGCAGGTACAGCATTTCAGGTTTCCGCTTTGAGAACAAATAGTCATAATATGGGCCACTGTATGGCGAAACCGGTCAATTCGCATCCTTCTTGCCGGTGATTTCCAGGAATTCCGATTCCAGGCTTTTTTTGACGACCCGCAGGTGAGAAAGGGCGACCCCCTGCCTGAAAGCCATCTGGTTGATCTGCGCCGGAGGCACTTCTTCGCTCAGATAGAGGATCAGCTTCCCCTCTTCTTCCTCGATGCGGCGCACCGGCGGGTATTGCCCCATAGCGGATTTCAGGCCGTCGAGGTTTTCCGCCGATACTTCTACCAGCATGTCGTCGCTGATGATGGCGCCTACCGTTCCGCTGGCCAGCAGGCGGCCTTCTTTGATGATGGCGACGTGCGAACATACCTTCTCCACTTCGTCGAGGATGTGGCTGGCCATGATAATGGTCTTGCCCATGGCAGCGATCTCCCGCAGCGTCTGGCGCACCTCGGCGATTCCCTGGGGGTCCAGCCCGTTGGTGGGCTCGTCGAAGATCAGCACTTCGGGGTCGCCGATCATAGCTCCGGCGATGGCCAGCCGCTGTTTCATCCCCAGGGAAAACGTCCTGAACCTGGAGTGGCGGCGACGGTGCAGGTTGACCAGTTCGAGCAGGTGGTCGATCCGGGGCTCTTTTACCCGCCGGATGTGGGCGATCAGCCGCAGGTTGTCCACTGCATTCAGGTAGGGGTAGAAGTTCGGAGTCTCCAGCAGGGCGCCGATGTGGTGGCGGTGCCATTTGCCGTACCGGCCGCCAAACCAGGTGAAGGAGCCGCTGTTCTGGTGGATAATGCCCAGGATGATGCCCAGGGTAGTGGTCTTCCCGCTGCCGTTGGGGCCCAGGATGCCGAAGGACATTCCCTGCCCGACCTCCAGGCTGAGATTGTCTACCGCCGTTATCTTGCCATACCGCTTGGACAGGCCGCTGATGTTTAAAACACGCATAGTTGTGTTTATTTTCCGACAAGGCTCAAAGATAGGAATATCCCCTCACCGGAAAACCTTTATTGATCAACCCTCCGAAAACATGGATGAACAATGGGCACGGGTAGCTGTTGGATGGCTGGTTAAGAGATTGTTTATGAAAAAAAAATACCAAAAGCTGCGGCTCATCCTGGGCGACCAGCTCAACATCCGGCATTCCTGGTTCGAAGAGAAAAACGACGAGGTGCTGTACGTGCTCATGGAAACCCTCTCCGAAACGGGATACGTCCGCCATCACATCCAAAAAGTGGCCGGTTTCTTCCTGGCTATGCGGGCTTTCGCCGGAGAGCTGCAGGATAAGGGCCATCAGGTGCGTTACCTCACCCTGGACGACGCCGCAAACCGGCAGTCCATCAGCGGCAACATCCGGGCCCTGGCTGAAGAATACGGCATCCGGGCATTCGAATATCTGCTGCCCGATGAGTACCGCCTGGACGAGGAACTCAGAAGCCTGTGCCGGGAACTCGGGGCAGAAAGCCGCCATTTCGACACGGAGCACTTCCTGACGCCGCGCCTGGGCGTAGAGGCCTTCTTTAAAGGAAAAAAAACCTACCTGCTGGAAAGCTTTTACCGCCACATGCGCAAAGCGCACAACATCCTGATGGAAGCGGACGGCGAGACGCCGCTGACCGGCCAGTGGAACTACGACCAGGACAACCGGAAGAAACTGCCCAAAGGACAACCCATCCCGAAGCCGCTGCACTTCAGCCACGACGCCGCCGACATCGTGAACATGCTCAGGGAGAAGCAGGTAGAGACCATTGGCGCCATTGATGAAAAGCACTTCCCCTGGCCTGTCACCCGCCGGGAATGCCTGGAACTGCTGAACCATTTCGTTGAACACCAGCTGCCGCTGTTCGGCACCTATCAGGACGCCATGACGGAGGGGGGCTATTTGTTGTTCCATTCCAAGCTTTCCTTCGCCATGAATGTCAAGCTGTTGCACCCATTGGAGGTCGTAAGCGCCTGCATCCGGCACTGGAAAGCACACCAGGACAAGATTGACATTTCGCAGATCGAAGGTTTCGTCCGGCAGGTCATCGGCTGGCGGGAATACATGCGGGGCATCTACTGGGCGAAGATGCCGGCTTTCGCCGAAATGAACTATTTCGGCCACCAGGCCAGGCTGCCGGACTGGTACTGGACCGGCAAAACGAAAATGAACTGCCTGAAACACGCCATCGGCCAATCGCTGGACAGGGCCTACGCTCACCACATCCAGCGCCTGATGGTCACGGGAAATTTCGCCCTGCTCCTGGGCGTACACCCCGACGAACTGGACGAGTGGTACCTCGGCATTTATATGGACGCCATAGAATGGGTGGAGATAACCAACACCCGGGGCATGAGCCAGTTTGCCGACGGCGGCATCGTCGGCACCAAGCCCTATGTCTCCAGCGCCAATTACATCCACAAAATGGGGGACTACTGCTCCAATTGCCATTACGACCGAAAGGCCAAATACGGCGAAAAGGCCTGCCCGTTCAACAGCCTGTACTGGGACTTTTACGACCGGCATTCCGACAAGCTGAGCAACAACCCCCGCATCGGCATGATGTACCGGGTGTGGGGCCGCATGGACGGAGAGGAACGGGAGAAAATCCTGCGGCAGGCGGCGGAGTATAAGAAAAGGGTTGAGGAGTTGTGAGGGGGGGAGAAGTATATACGTGCATTCGCGAAGGGAGTATTCCAAAAATCAGGGCTCACAGGCTCTGCTTTGCGAGCAGGGTAAACGCTTTTGGCCACTTTGTTTTACTTTTATGCGGGCAAATCATTCAGCTACCCTGATCAATTATGATAGAAGCTTTCATCGAGAATCCTGTACTCTTGCTTTTTGTCGTTGCCGGCCTCGGCTACGGCGTAGGCAGCATCCGCATCCGGGGCAGCAACCTTGGCGTTGCCGCAGTTTTGTTCGTCGGGTTAGCCATCGGGGGGCTCAGTCCGGAGCTGCAAATCCCGGAAACCATCATTTTCCTGGGGCTGGCCATCTTTGTGTATACCATTGGGTTGAGTTCGGGGCCTAGTTTTTTTGCCACCTTCCGCCAGCGTGGCTCCCGGGACATCATTTTCGTCATCATCATGCTCACCTTCTCCGCCAGCATTACGGTGGGGTTGCATTTCCTTTTCGGCTTCGGGGCCAGCACCACTTCCGGCCTCTTTGCCGGCAGCACGACCAACACGCCGGCCCTGGCCGGCCTGCTCGACGCCATCAGCAACGCCAAAGCGGCAGAAGGCAGCATCCGGGATATGAGCCAGGAGGCGGTAGTGGGCTATTCCCTCTCCTACCCTATGGGCGTACTTGGCGTCATGGTGGCCATTGTGCTGATGCAGCGGGCCCTGAAGATCGATTACCGGGAGGAAGAACGGGAACTGAAGCAGGAATATCCGGTCAAGCAATCCATTAACAGCCATACGCTGGAAGTGACACAGCCCGCCGTGACGGGAATCGCCCTCCGGGACCTCAAACGGGAACATAAGATGGCCGCTGTCTTCGGGCGCCGGAAGCGCGGCGAACAGACGGATCTCACCAATATGGACACCACTTTCCAGTTGGGAGACCAGGTGGCGGTGGTGGGAGACGAAGAGGAACTCGAACGCATCGCCGGCATCATGGGCAAAACCCTTCCCTTTCGCCTGTCGTACGACCGCACCGAATATGATACCCGGAGAATTTTCGTCTCCAACCCCGACATCGCCGGCGAACGCCTGTCGACCCTGAACCTCAATGAAAGATATGCCGCCATCATCACCCGCGTCCGCCGGGGAGATATAGACATCCTCGCCAATTCCAACACCGTGCTGGAACTCGGCGACCGCGTCCGCTTCGTCGCCCGGCGGACGGACATCCCCAGGATATCCCAACTCTTCGGCGACTCCTACGACGACCTCAGCCGCATCAATTTGCTTTCCTTCGGCCTGGGCATGGCCCTGGGCCTCCTGCTCGGCATGATCACTTTTCAGCTGCCCGGAGGTGTGTCCTTCAAGCTGGGATTCGCCGGCGGCCCGCTGATCGTAGCGCTTATCCTGGGCGCCCTGCGGCGCACCGGCCCTATCGTCTGGACGCTGCCCTACAGCGCCAACCTCACCCTGCGGCAGATCGGCCTGATCCTCCTGCTGGCAGGCGTGGGCGTCAATTCGGGCCATACCTTTATGGCGACCATCGCCCGGGGCGGCGGCGGCGTCATTTTCCTGGCCGGCACCATCATCAGCTTTCTCACCGCCGTAGCCACCCTCTTCATCGGGTACAAAC
This sequence comes from Phaeodactylibacter sp., assembly GCA_024102975.1. Taxonomy (GTDB): domain Bacteria; phylum Bacteroidota; class Bacteroidia; order Chitinophagales; family Saprospiraceae; genus JACJXW01. The sequence goes on from JAGFJD010000527.1 coordinate 35,048, forward strand.
TGTTGAAAATACCGTTCAGCTTCCTGATCGGCATGGTGGCCAACCAGCCGGCCATCCTGGATTTTGCGCTGGAAAAATCGCAGAACAAACTGCCCAATATCGGCTTCACCCTGATGTTGCCGGTTTCGCTGATCACCAAGATCGTTTATGTGCAGTTTCTCTTTGCCTTCCTGCGGTGATTTCGGCTGCCGCAATATTGCCGGGGCTTCAAACCCGCTACAGCCCGGAGCCGCCCACTTCCGATTTCCGCCTTCCCGTTTCCCAATTCCAGCCGCTCACCTACCTTAGCGCGCCGTTCAACGATTAGATTTGGCAACTGCCCGCCCTGCCCCTTAGATTGGGAAGAAAAAGAAAGATCATGAAAAAGACAATCATCATTTCGACGCTGGCCCTGGCCGCCGCACTGAACTCCTGCATCCCCTCTCTCCACCCGCTCTATTCGGAGGACAAGCTGGCCTTCCGGGAGGAAATCCTGGGCGAATGGAAAAACGACAAGGAAACCTGGGCATTCAGCCGCGGAGACGGAAAATACTATGAACTCGTATATTCCGATGAAGACGAACGGGCCGGGTTCAAAGTGCATCTCGTCCGCCTGGGAAATCATTATTTTTTCGATTTTTACAATACCGAAAACCGTTGCAGCAACGACGACGGCCTGGCTATCGCCCCTCTGCTGGCCACCCATTCCTTTGCCAAAGTAGAATTTGACAAGAACAATATGAAAATCTATTTTTTCGACATCGAATGGCTGGAAAAACTCTTTGAGCAAAGGAAGATCAGGATCAGGCACGAAGTTATGGAAGAAGACATCATCGTCCTGACCGCCCCTACTGCCGACCTGCAGGAGTTCGTACGAAAATATGCGGAAGAAGAAAAAGCTTTCATGTCTCCGGAACACCTGCGGAAGTGAGGAGTGCCGGAGCAATGGAGTGTTGCGGCCATGAAGCCAGCGGATAGCGGCAACTAAATAACCATATAACAATTGACCCATCAAAAGCCTCAGCCTGAAAATTGCTTCAGATATGGATAAAAGGGCAATTCCCATGACTGGCTTTTCCCAAAACCGCCTCGTCCAGCACCTGGCTTTCTGGAGCTTGTCGTTTTATGTGCTGTCCCGCCATTTTGCCTATGGGCAGGAGATTCAGCTGGTGGATTTAATCTATACCTTCCTGTTTCACTTTAGCCTTTGGTTGACCGTTTACATCAACCTGTTCGTATTGATACCCCACCTTCTCCAATCCCGAAGGTATGTGCCCTACGCCCTGGCGCTGGTTGCCTTGTTGGCGGCAGGCTCATATTTCAACATCCTTACCTTCGAATACCTGGCCGGCTGGCTGTTTCCGGGATACTATTTTATCTCCTACTTCAAATTGCCGGAGGTTGCTCAGTACCATGTCGCATACGTGGCCATCACCGCGCTGCTCAAGCTGTCCAAGGGCTGGTTTCAGGCCCAGCAGCAGCAAAAGCGCATTGCCCGGTTGGAAAAAGAGAAAGCCGAGGCAGAGTTCAAAGCCCTGAAAACGCAGGTCGACCCGCATTTCCTGTTCAACAGCCTCAACAACCTGTACAGCTTTGCCCTGGAGGGCTCCCCGCGGGTGCCGGAGGCTATCCTGCGGCTGGCCGGCTGCATGCGGTATATGCTGTACGACTGCCGCGCCCGGCAGGTGCCGCTGGAAAAGGAACTGGAGTACATCCGGAATTACATCGAACTGCAGCGGCTGAGGCTGGGAGAGGAGCAACAGGTAACCCTTGCCATCGAGGGGCGCCCTTCCGGCATTGAAGTGGCCCCCCTCCTGTTTATCCCCTTCGTGGAAAACGCTTTCAAACACGGGCTGAGAAGCGAGGGGCGGGCAGCTTTTGTCCGGATACTTTTCCGGATCGGCCGGCAAAGCATTGTATTAACCACAGAGAACGACATGGCACCGCCGGATGAGCAGCCTCCCGGCAGCGGCGGCATAGGCCTGGAAAATGTAAAAAAGCGCCTGAGCATGCTCTACCCCAGGCAGCACGAACTGGTTATTTTTGAGGATGGAAAGATTTTTTCAGTATCCCTGAAGATCGGAAAAATTTAGCAATATAGTCCATCATTCACTCATTCACTCATTCGACACTCACTCATTCCCCCATGACCCTCACCTGCTACATCATCGACGACGAACCGCCCGCCATAAAGGTGTTGGAGCATTATATCAGCCAAACCCCGCAACTGCGGCTGCTGGGCAGCGCCACGGATGCGATAAAAGGCATGCAGGCCATCCGGGAACAAAACCCACAGGTCTTGTTCCTGGACATCAACATGCCGCGGCTCTCCGGCATCAGCCTGCTGAAGGCCCTGACCCGGCCGCCGGCTGTGATCTTCACCACCGCCTACCCCGAATACGCCCTGGAGGGCTTCGAACTGGAAGCGGTCGACTACCTGCTCAAACCCATTGCTTTCGAGCGGTTCCTGAAAGCGGTGAATAAGGCGCATCGGCTGCTCACTGCCCCGGAGCCCCATGAAACACCTTCTTTTCTTCTCATCCAGGCGGACCGCAAGCTATACCGCGTGCCCCTGCAGGAAATCCTGTACCTGGAAGCCTACGGGGATTACGTGAAGGTGCATACCAGGCGGCAGGTGTACGTCCCGAAAATGACGCTGAATCAATTGGAGGAAGATTTGCCGGCGGATACCTTCCTGCGCATCCACCGGTCTTACCTCGTCGCCCTGCCCGGAATCCGTTATATGGAAGGCAATTTTGTGATGGTTGGGGAGGCGAAGGTTCCGGTGGGGCGGTCGTACAAAGAGCGGCTCCTGGAGCGGCTGAAGTAAGCGGCCGTTTCCCAAAACCAATTTAGGGACAGGTAAGCGCTCACGTTTACAACGGAATCCATATATTTGAAGCATTACCGCTGAAACCTCAACTCAAAACACACCTGCAAAATGGGCGATAACAACCGAAGGCAGTTCATCAAAAAGCTGGGGCTGGCTACCGCGTCGGTAGCTGCGGCCGGCGGAGCTTTCACGCCGAAAAGCAAAACGATAACCTACCTGAAAAGAACCAACCCGATGTCTCCTTCAAAAGAGCTGAACATAGCCCTGATCGGCGCGGGCGGCATGGGCGTGGAGGATACCGCCACCTGCCTGCAGCACGAAGGCGTCAGGCTGCTGGCTGCCTGCGACCTCTACCAGGGCCGGCTGGAAGCCGCCCGGGAAAGATGGGGGAAGGATTTGTTTGTAACTGCCGATTACAAAGAAATCCTCCGCCGCAAGGACGTGGACGCCGTGATCATCGCCACGCCCGACCACTGGCACAAGCAGATATCCGTGGATGCGCTCAGCGCCGGCAAACACGCCTACTGCGAGAAGCCTATGGTGCATTCTGTAAAGGAAGGCCACGAGGTAGTGGATGCCTGGAAAAAGTCGGGCAAAGTCTTTATGGTGGGCAGCCAGGGGCTGTCGTCCCTCGGCAACGAGAAAGCCAAAGAACTGCTGGCAGAGGGCGCTATCGGCGACATCAACTACGCCGAGGGCTTCTGGGCGCGCCACTCTCCCGTCGGCGCCTGGCAGTATCCCATCCCCGGGGATGCGTCCGAACAGACAGTGGACTGGGGCCGGTACATCGCCAACACCACCCAGCGGCCATTCGACCCCCTGCGCTTCTTCCGCTGGCGCAACTACCTGGACTACGGCACGGGCATGTCGGGCGACCTGTTCGTGCACCTGTTCTCCAGCCTGCACTTCATTACCGGCTCAGACGGTCCCAACAAGATCAGCGCCATGGGCGGGCTGCGGTACTGGAAAGACGGCAGGGAAGTGCCCGATGTCCTGCTCGGCATGTTCGACTATCCGGAAACCGAAGCGCACCCCGGTTTCAACCTCTCTCTGCGCTGCAATTTCGTGGACGGCACCAGCGGAACCACCTACCTGCGGATCGTCGGCAGCAAGGGCTCGATGGATGTAAAATGGGAAGAGGTGGTCCTGCGCCGGAATTTCAGCGACGATCAGGACGATTTCGCCAAAGCCAAAGCCAAAGAAGCCGGGAAAGTGATCAGCAGCCGGAAAAAAATGGTGCCGCCTGAGGAGATCACCTACAAAGCCGAGGACGGTTATAAGGGTGCCCATTACGACCACTTCCACAATTTCCTCCATGCCATCCGCACCGGCGGGACCGTGGTGGAAGATCCCGTGTTCGGCTTCCGCGCTGCCGCTCCCGCCTTGCTGTGCAACGACAGCTATTTCCAGGGGCGGTTCATCCGCTGGGATCCGGTGGGGATGAAGGTGGTGTAAAGCTACTGGAGGGCAACTTTCCATCAAAAAGCTGTTCGGAACAGGTTTTAGCGGACATGGAGATCCGCGCGCTCCAGTCAATGCAACAGCATAAAAATAAGAAGGCCCAGGCCAAGAAAATAAGGGCTCTCCCTGAAAACTGATGTTTATGAAATACATACCCTTCATCTTATCTGCCTCCTTTGCCCTTTCGGGGTTGTATGCCTGCAATTCGGATTCCGGCAAAACTTCTGCTGTTGAAGCCGGCACAGCCACAGAAACTCCCGCCGAAAAAGAATGGATCATCCTCTTTGACGGCACCTCCCTGGAGGGATGGCGCGGCTTCAACCAGGAGGCGCTGCCGGAAAACTGGGTTGTGGAAGACGGCACCCTGAAATCCCTGGGAACCGGCGGCGACATCGGCGGCGACATCGTCTACGGGACCCGGGCGTTCGAAGATTTCGAGCTGTCTCTGGAGTGGAAAATATCCGAGGGGGGCAACAGCGGCATTTTTTACCATGTGCAGGAAGGAGAACAATACCAGGCGCCCTACGAAAATGCGCCCGAATATCAGCTGATCGACGACATCGGCTTCCCCGAAAAGCTGGAGGACTGGCAACAGGTGGGCGCCGACTACGCCATGTACCCCGCAGACCCGGAGAAAAAGATTGTCAAAAAGGCGGGTGAATGGAACAGCTCCCGCATCGTTTTCACCAAAGAAAAAGCCGAATACTGGCTCAACGGGCAGAAGGTGGTGGAGTTCGTTCCCTGGTCAGACGACTGGAACCGGCGGCGCAACTCCGGCAAATGGGACGATTACCCGGATTACGGAAAGGCCCGGACGGGGCTGATCGGCTTGCAGGACCATGGGAGTGTTATCTGGTTCCGCAATATCAAAATCAGACAGGATTGACCGGAACCGGACGGGGGTTGTGCAAAAAGGCCGACTTTAGACAGGATTAACAAAATTAACAGGATGGATACCCGCCTGCCGGCCCGGGCCCCATCCGGCAGCCCTGCTTTGGCGGCTTCTCCTCTCATCTCCGCCATAGCCAGAGGCGAAGGCGGGCCGGGAGGTTATTGAGGGGGGCTTTTACAAATCGGGCAAATCACCCTTCACCTTGTCCCAGAACCCTTCCTCAAACAGGCGGGCGCTGCCGATGAGGGCGGCGTCTTCCATAAGGCTGGAGGCAGTGACGCGGGTTTGAATATCGTTTTCCCGGAATGGCGCCTGCATGGCGATGTTAAAAAGCTCCAGCGCTTTGGCGATATTGCCGCCGATTACCAGGATGTCGGCGGGAAACCGCTTTAACCAGGGGACAAAGAACTCGCCCAGGTTGCGGCCAAAGGCGTGGAACAGCTGTCTCGCCTCCGGGCGCTCAGAAGCGGCTTCGGCGATTTCCCGGACTCCTGCCATCCGTTCTCCGGTCAGTTTCTCATACTCCCGGACAAACCAGCGGGTAGAGAAGTAATCATCCGCGATACCATCCTGGTACGGGAGGTGCCAGAAGCAACCTTGTGCTGCCACGTCTTCCCGGTGCACCACCGGCACGCCGTCCTCAATGTAGGCCGACCCGAAACCGGTGCCCAGGGTGATGGCGACCACCCGGCGGCATCCGCGGCCTTCTCCCTGCCAGGAAACCCCGACGGCAAAGGCCGTGGCGTCGTTGATGAACCGGAGCGGAAGGGCAGGCACGGCCAGGTAGGCGGGAAGTTCTTCCCGGATGTTTACGCCATAGAGCGCTTCGTATTTGTCGTTGCCCTCGAACCGGGCCAGCCCGGTTTTATACTCAAACGGCCCCGGCATAGCAAAGCCAATGCCGGCCGGAATGCCGGCTGGCGCCTTTTCTATGGAACGGTTCAATGCTCTGGCCCAATCCGCCAGGATGGCCTCTTTTGTGCCTTTGTTGTTTACTTTCACATACGCCCTGGAAGCTTCGACGATCCTGCCCGTCCGGTTGTCGACGGCGGCGCTGTGGATGTGCCCGCCGCCGATGTCGGCACCAATGGTAAAGCGTTTATCTGTCATTTGTCGGTTGTCTGGAGACAAAGAATACCGAAGTTGGCCTTATTTCGCAGTACCGGGCACAAAGGTTATGCCACACATTCCAGAGGCGGCTACTCTTCTTCCTGCCCGCCGGCCGTAGTGAAGGCAGTTTCCACGAAAGATCGGTTGCCTCCCTCCGCTACGGTGCCAATGGCCACTTTGTATTCGGTGCCGGGTTGCAGAAAACCATCGGGTACGGCGAAAGACCGAACTGTGCCGGGCAGGGTAGCTGCAATGGCCGCGCTTTGCCCTTCTCCTTCGGCTTCGACTTCGACGATACAGGCCGACAGGCCATCGGGCGCCTCCCATTGGATGACCAGGCCCTCAGCGGGAACATTTTCGGCCTCCGGTTCCGGTTTCAGGAAGGAAGCCGTCGCCGGCAAGGCGTGACTAAGAGAGGATTCTCCCTTGAAACCGTTATCTTCCGTATCGATACCGGTAAACTGGTAGGCACCTTCGGGGAAGGCCATCTTCAGGCTCCCGGCATCGCCGGGTTCCGGCGATTCCAGGATGAATTTCCGGATGCCCATGCTTTCATCCCCGTGGGAGGTATAGTCGATGAGCATATCGCCGCCGGGCGAGACGACCTTAAGCCGGGTGAGGCCTTCGTCGCCGCCCGTCACCTCGAAGACGACTTCCATATCGCCGTCGGTGGCGTTCTGTTCGAGGCGCATGGTGGCCAGTTCGAAAGGTTCGTAAGATTCGGGTTCGGCTTCGGATTCCTGTTGGGAAGCGGTTTCTGCTTCAGCAGCGGGAGAACCGCATTGGGCGGCCAGCAGAGCGGCTGCCAGGGCGAGGAATAAAATGGGTTTCAGCATGCGTGTTGGATTATAAATTGCCAGGAAATAGTTAACGAGTAAATATAAGAATTACCCTTATACTATTCGACGAAAAGAAATGATAAATTCTTTTTCCAATATCCCCCATAGCTTTGCAGTTTTACGCTCATAAAGCAATCCATCCATTACAACCCCAAAAACCCCCTTGGATTCTCCCGGGCGATCAGGTCGAATTCCTCCACATCCAGCTCCGCCAGGGCCTCCGCTACGAGTTGCTTGTCTGATTTGTGGTTGCGCACGACGTAGAAGTCGGTGCCGTAGAGTACCCGGCGGCGCAGCTTTTCGTTGCCAGGGTGCAACGTCTGCTTCAGGAGGGGAAAGATTTCCTCGTTGTGCAGGATGTAGCTGATGTCGGCGTATACCTGCTCATACTGCAGCATCATGCTGCAAATGACAGAATACCAGTCGCCGAACTTCCAGACCTGCTCCATCTTGCCAAAGGAAAGCGCCCCCTGGTGGTTGTACAGGAAATCAATGCCCTGGTCCGGTTTGCGGATGAGTTGCTGGCTGTAGGTGTAGCGGTCGAGTTCGAGGTATCGTTTCCACTGGTCTTCGCCGCCGAAATGGGCAAAGCAAATCTTCAGGTGGTTCAGGTTGTGGTCCATTGGGGTTTCGGGGCCATGATAACCGAACAGGTCCCGGATGCGGTTGTCCCGGGCCTTGCCCACCAGTATGCGGAGCAGGGGTTCCTCCAGCAGGCAGAGGTAATTCATGGGATGGGTGAAATTGAGCTGCATCTCTTCGTTTTTCAACTCCGGCAACAGCAACGGCGCGAAGGTTCCGCGGGAAGTGACTTCCTTAAAAACCGGATGTTCGTCCCACTCCGGTTTTTTCCTGCCGCGGTAGAAGATCGTCCCGCGAATGCAGTGGGTAGTGATGGGCAGGCTCCGGTCCGCCGCATATTTCCAGAGGGGCAGCAGTTCTTCCTCGAAGGGGTAATACCCCAGGGCCGGGTAGATTTTAAACCCGCTGAAACCGTGCCCTTCTATATATTCTTTGATGAAACACTCGCCCAGGCTGACCCTGCCGCCCTGAAATGCATACCGGAAGAAACCGGGATCGGCCTGTATTCGCCGGGGGTCGGCAAAAACGAAGGGATACAGGACGTCTTTATAGTCTTTGTCGTTTTTGATCCTGGCCAGTTCTGCCATCTGGTCGTAATAGCGCGCACCGGGTTTCAGTTTGCCGGCTTTCATATATTCCATATCCATGGGCAGCACGACAAAGCCCGTACCGGGCGGATATTGTGCCCGGAGTTGGGACATGATGCGGCTCTGGCGCCGGTACAGGGTAAAGCGGCACAGCAAAATATACCGCTCGATCAGGGAAATGGTCATCTTGCCGGGCAACAGTTGCAGGAAACCCCAAACCCGCTTCATGATGAAGAGGATGAAATTGCGGCCTACCCGGATGAAAAGCACAACTACGGCCACCAGCGATATTTTCAGGGCAGGGCTGGCGATGGGAAAAAGCACGTTCCATTTTTCCAGCCGCTCCCGCAGGTAAACGATCCAGTGGTTGGTTATGGAGTCGTCCGGCTTGACCAGCAGGGCGATCCAGTCGTACAGGATATAAAACACGTGGAGTACGGCCAGGGCAACAATGGCCCAGCGCAGCAGGCTCAGCCACCGCGCCCGGTTGATCCGGATGGCGGCCCTGTAACGGGCCCTGCGCAGCCAACGGTAAGCGGTGGAAAAACGAACCCTGCCATCCCACCGGTTCCAGGCTTTGACCGCCCACAGGATCAGGGGCAGGTAGAACAACAAATAGAACGGCCACCATACGAAGGTCTTGGCCAGGTAGGGCGGCACATGGTCTCCGGTGAAGATGTGCGTATGGCAATTGATAATGGGGGGGCGCGGTTTGGTTTCCTTTTCCATGTGGTAGGGATTTAACGTCCCGGGATCAAACCTAAAGGTAAGCAATATATCCTTCCGGGGAAATAGGGGCCAATTGATCATATTTCCGGATATTGGCCTAAAACTCGACCGACTATGAAATGGACCAACCTGATCTTTGCAGTTATTCTTTTTTCGACATCCCTTGCCGCACAGGAGATCGACCCTAAACTTACGGAAGTGTGGGAACCGGTACCGGAAAAAGTCACTCCGGGCATCTTCCCGTCCAACCCGCCTTCCGACGCCATCATCCTGTTCGACGGCACGGACCTGTCCCAGTGGCGCAAACCGGTGATCGGTTATGGCGGCAGCATGGCTGAGATCGAGGCGCTGGCCAAAAAGCGGGCCGCCATGAAGGAGTACGAAGAGAAAGAGGCCGACTGGGAGATCAAAGACGGCGCCCTGATCGTCGTGCCGGGCAACGGCCACATCGAGACCCGAAAGGCCTTCGGAGACATACAGCTGCATATCGAGTGGCTTTCCCCGGCAGACCCCGGCAAGGAAGGCCAGGGATACAGCAACAGCGGCATTTTCCTGATGGGGCACTACGAGATCCAGGTGCTCAACTCCTACGAAAATCCGACCTATCCCAACGGCCAGGCCGGCGCGCTGTACAAGCAGTCGATGCCGCTGGTCAACGCCTGCCGCCCGCCCGGGGAGTGGCAGTCCTACGACATTATCTTCATGGCGCCGAAATTTGCTGAAGATGGGTCTCTGATCAGGCCGGCAACCGTCACCGCCTTTCACAACGGCGTGCTGATCCAGAACCACTACGAACTGAAAGGGCCGTGCATCTACCGCGGGGAGCCTTACTACGTGCCCCATCCCGAAAAGCTGCCCCTGATCCTTCAGGACCACAGCGACCGGGTGCGCTTCCGCAATATCTGGGTGCGGGAACTCTGACTGGGCATTGGACGGTCTGGTGTTGAAGGCGGAAGGCGGAAGGCGGAAATCGGAAGGCATGCGTATTGCACCCCTTTCCGACTTCCGACTTCCACCTTCGCACTTCCGGCTTAAAATGCCGTTTTGCGCCCATTTCCGACCCCGAAAAAATCGGGGCAGGCTTTCCGCCTTCGCTCTTCCGACTTAAATCCAAAGTCCGGAGTTCTAAGCCGCAGCCCCCCATTCCAAACCCCGGCTATCCGGCGGCATGACTTTTGATGTATAATTTCCGGGGGCATAAAGATGCATCGACACTGCCGGCTGTGGGAATGGGTTTTCCACAATATGGTAGGCGATTTCGTCGTGGATATAAGCCAAATCTCCCGGCTCGTAATGGTGTTTTCCGATAATTTGCTCCGGGAAAATGGGATCAAACCGGGTTTCCAGCAAGGCTCCGGATAGCAGCTTCATCAGCCCCCCTCCTTCCGGATGGCCGTGTTTTTTGCTTTTTTGGAAGCCGTCCCAACCGATCAGGATGAGCCGGAAACGTTCATCCTGGTGAAGAACGGCCGTATTCAGCCCGGAGGAAAGATAGCCTTTCCAGTCCTGGCCATGGTAGTTTTCAAAAAGAGGATACAAAGGGAGGACATTTTCAAAATCCTGAACCTGCTCCTTCATTTTTTGGATCAATTGAGGTATTGTTTTCATTTCCAGCACTTTTGGTTGCTTCAAAAGTGCAGGTTCCGGGCCGGAAAGAAAAACGCAGTTGATTGGATGCCCGGAGGTAATGAGTGTTTGGCCGGACGGGCCACTTTTAAGTGGCGCGTTACAATATATACGGGCCACTTAAAAGTGGCCCGTCCGGTTACAGGATCAAAGAGGCGACAAATACCAGGAAAGCTGCGAACGTACCCACGATGGCGGCACCCACGCTATACAACCTGTATCCCGTTTTGATATCCATCCCCGTCAGTTGGGTGACTACCCAGAAACCGCTGTCGTTGGCGTGGGGCACAACGGCTGCCCCTGCGCCGATGGCTACGACCAGCAGAGCCTTCTGCATCTCGGAGTCAAAGCCGAGGGTGGCGGCCATAGGAGCGAGGATGGAGGCGGTAGTGATCAGGGCCACTGTTGAAGACCCCTGGGCCGTCTTGATGGCGGCAGTCAGGATGAAGGGCAGCCAGATGCCCAGGCTCGCTCCGGACAATGCGTTGGTCATCACTTCGGCAATCCCCGAATTCTGCAGGACGGCGCCGAAGATGCCTCCGGCCCCCGTGACCAGTATAATGATGGAAGCGTCGACCAGTGCCTTGCCTACCCAGCCGGTGGTGGACAGGACGGACCGGTCGAACTTTTTGGGCAGCGTAAAGGCCAGCAACATGCCGATGGCCAGCGCAATAACCGGAGTGCCGATGAAAGACAACAGCTGGACAAACCAGGGGCCTGCCTCGCCTTCTTCCAGATTGAATTCCACAACCGACTTCCCGACGATGAGCAAGATAGGAACCAGGATAGGCAAAAACGACTTCACCGCGCCGGGAGCATGCCGGATTTTTTCTTCCACCTCCGCTTCCGTCAGGTCCGGATTGGGGTCGATGTAGGTTTTGGCAGCCACCTGTTTGGAATAAACAATGGCCACAATCAGGGATATGGCGCTGACGATAAGCCCCAGCAACATGACCAGCCCGACGTCGGCGCCGATAATGCCCACCGCTGCGATCGGCCCCGGCGTCGGAGGCACCATCACGTGCGTGAGCATCAGCCCCAGGATCAGGGCAACTCCGGTGCCGGCGATCGACAACCCGGCCTTTTTGCTCAGGCTTTTGTTTAAAGGGTTCAGGATGATGAACCCGCTGTCGGCAAAAACGGGGATGGAAACGATATAACCAATGATGCCCATAGCCTCATGAACCCGGTTGCGCCCGATTACCCTCAACACGGCCTCGGCGAGCTTGAAGGCGCCGCCCGAATGTTCCAGGAAGGCCCCGATGATCACCCCCAGGACGATCACCATGCCGATCTTACCCAGCGTGCCGCCGAAGCCGTCGTTGATCGACTGCACCAGAAGGGGAAGTTCCATGCCGGACAACAGGCCGTACCCCAGAGCGGCAAACAAAAGGGCAAGGAAAGGGTGGACGTTGTAACGGGCAGTCAGCACGACGATCAGCACGACGGAGAGCAGCAATAAGGCGATGATCATATGGGCGTATTTTGATAATAAGCTGGTCTTTTCATCAGTGAAGATTCCGTAATTTACAGTGAGGCAAATAAAACCTCAATGTAACAATAATCCACCACTTTGGAACAATGGTCCACGCAGCGCCCTTCTTTTTCCCCGACCTTTGTACGGACAGTTGAACGAAACTGCGACAAGCTTAAAAGCCCATAAGTATCCTAATTTGTGTTAATTATCTTCCCGGGCCATGACGGGTGAACTTATCCCGAGTTACCCCACCAGCCCGGAATCCCGGACATATCCCAAATACGGACGGAGGAACCCGCAACCTGGATTCCTCCGTTTTTTTTTGCCGCCAGGACACTAATGCACTAAGGCGGCCGCTATCTCTTACCCTCAGCCTCAGCGGTTCAAAACTTGTGGGCGGACACACATTTTTGAACAACCTCCCTAAATTTCCCTCGGCGCGCTGACTTCCACCCACCGCCCCGGGGCCCGGGCGTTGATGCTGTGGTCGTACATGGCCTCGCAGGAAACCGCCGGCAGGTAGAACCGCCCCTGGTAGGCGGCATTGAGCTGGACCCGGTAGGTTTCCGACTGCCGTTCCGCCAGGCCGAAGAAGGTATTCACCCGGTCGTCCCGGATGTCCTGGTAGTCGGGGCGGGCGGCCTGCGGGAAGGCCTCTATATTGTCCATGCGGGTGTTGATGATCTCCCATCCGGACGGAAAAACCTGGCTGAGCGCCAGTTCATCGTACCGCAGGGGGCGGCTTCCGGGGTGCGTGACGCGCACCTCGGCGATGAAGTCCGTGCCCTGCGGCAAAGCTGCGGGGTCAATGGCCGCTCCCCGCATATCCTTATAGGCCACCTCGATCCGCAGGTCGTTGGCGCTGGCGGTTTCGGCGCCGGCCAGGGGCTGCCCGGTACGGATAACCCGGGCAAAAAGGGTACCCTGGCTGGTGTTTTTCACCATTACCTTCCGTTGCGACTGGCCCTCCAGCGGTATTTGTATCTGCATGACCGGCTGGTTGGAACCCGCGTTGACGGCCTTGCCGTCCTGCACCTGATAGGCGAAGGACAGGTTGCTTTTCGCGCCGCCCTTGCCGACGTACTTGCCGATGGCCAGCAGAGAGAAGGAGATTTCCTGGGTACTGCACCACCGGTTGCTGCTCAGCTCGTCGGAGATGTATTTCACCAGGATGGCCGCTTTCTCCCTTTCGCCTAAGAGCACGAGGGTTTCCAGGATCATCGCCCGGTCGCGCAGGGCCGAGCCGTAGGTGTAGGAAAGTTCCTGATACTGCGGCACGCTGGTGCCCAGCTTGCCGGCGATGGCTTTGGCGGCCTCTGGTTTGCCTGCCGCTGCGTAGGCCGCCGCCAGCGTCCAGCTGGCCTGCAGGGTAAGGCCTTTGTATTCCCGCAGGCGGTTCATGGCGGCCATATCCGGCTCTTTGGCCAAAGCCAGGGTATACAGGCGGTAAGCCTGCATCAGCTCGTAGTTGTTGCGGGAGTAGAAGCCGAGTTCTTCCATTTTGGGATCCCACATCCGGGCTACCTTTTTCTGGAACTGCGTCCATTTTTCCAGCATGCTGGGGGGAATGGCATACCCTAATGCTTTGGCTTCCAGCAGGAAGTGGCCGGCATAGGAGGTGGCCCAATGGTCCGGCGTGTTTCCTCCCGGCCAGTAGGCGAAACCGCCCTGGCCCACCTGGAACTGCTTCAGCCGGCCGATCGTGGCGTTGATGTTGCGGGGTATCCGCTCCTGCTGGGTTTTGTCCAGTTCCATTAACTGGTTGACGTAGAGCTGTGGGAAGCCGCCGGACAACGTTTGCTCCAGGCAGCCGTAGGGGTAGCGAAGCAGATACCCGAGCCGTTCGCCCAGGTTTATCGGCGGAATGCTGGAGACTTCCAGGATGGCCTCGTTGGTGCCGCGCATGCCAGCCGGCGTAAAGGTGAAAGTATGGGACTGCCCCCCGTCGAGCGCTTTGCTGTCCACATCAGTGATGTAGGGGTTCGGGTTGCGCACCTGTATCTCTATCTCCTGTTTGGCGTTCTGGCCGTCGCCACTGCCGGTGATGATGAAGCGGGCCACGCCCACCCCCTCGCCTACCTCGATGGGAAAGCTCACCAGTTGGTCGCCCGGCCGGGAGAACTTCACCGGGCGGGTGCTCTCCCCGACCTTTATCAGGCCGCTCTTTTCTTCCACGCGGATGGTGGCGCTGCGCACCTTATTGTCCATGGCAAATACGCTGACCGGCAGCTCCAGCTGCTCTCCGGGGCTGAGCACCCGGGGCAGGGTAGCCAGGACCATAAGCGGTTGCCGGACCGGCACTGTTTTCTCGGCGCTCCCGTAAGCGCCCTGGTTGGCCGCCACTACCATAGCGCGCACAGCGCCCACATAATTTGGCATCCGAATCTCGTGTTTGGCCGTTTTCCCCTTCTTCAGCTGGAAGGGGCCGAGGTGCATCACCACCGGCTTGAAACGGTTGGCGCGATCTTCCTGGGCACCCCGGCGGATTTCGCCGTCGCCGCCGATGCTCAGGAGGCGCTCCAGCTCGGCGCCGTAGGCGCCAAGCACCTGGTCGTATACGTCCCAGGTCCGTACGCCCAGGGCCTCCTTGGCGTAGAAAGCATCCCAGGGGTTGGGCGTTTTGAAGCGGGTCAGGCCCAGCAGGCCTTCGTCGACGATGGCCAGGGTATAGGCCATCGGCTGGCCCGTCGTCTCCGAGACCTCCACTGTGAAAGCTTGTTCCGGCTTCAGTTCCTCTGCTATTTTTAGTTTCGGCGCCAGGCGGGTGGCAGGGTCTTCGACGCCGATAGGGATGACCCCGTACATCCGGATCGGCAGGTCATTCTTGACCTGCGCATGGGGCTGTATCATCGCCACATGGGCGTAGGCCGTTGGCGCCATTTCCGGTTTGGCCTGGAAGGTAAAGGTATTTTCTCCTTGCTTCGACTCCGCCCAGAAGGATTCCAGGACCCTGGTGCCGTTCTCCACCGTGATCAGCACTTTGCCGGCTTCCCCTTCGGGCAGGGTCAGTTTGACCTGCTCGCCGACATTGTATTTGGGTTTGTCCGAAGTAAAAGCGATCATAGCCGCAGCCTGCCGGTAGGCGTTGCCCTCTTCCCCGTACCAGGGATAGCCGGCATAGAAGAAGTCGCCCGTGCAATGGCCGGTTTCCGTATCACAGACCCGCACCAGGTAACGCCCCCATTCTTCCGGGGTGATGCTCCATTCAGCTTCTCCTTTGTTGTTCGTCGCCACCTCTTCCCGCGCCTGAGCGTCGTAGTGGGAGCTGCTGTTGAAGCGGGAAACGTTGTCATACCCGCTGTCCCACCACCAGCGCCATTCCAGCCGGTAGAGGCCGATGCTCAGCCGGCGGTTGGCGGCGGGCTTGCCGTCTTTGGTGACCGCCACCAGGCTGATGGCGCCCCGCTGGTTGACTTCCAGCCGCTTCTCGCCGGATTTGCTTTCCGGGATGCGGATGCCGGCGTAAACGGAATAGGGGTTATAAGGCAGGCTGCGCGCGTCGGTGCTGAAATCGCCGCCGCGCTCGAAAACGCGCGTTTTGAAATTGGCAGTTAGCTTGCCCGGCATGGGTTGCCGGCCGGCGAGGCGGAATTGCAGCCGCGCCTTTCCCTCCCCGTCCAGTGAGCCGTCGAAGACGGTACTGGGTTGTGATTCGATGGGCCGTGCCGGATCGTCAAAGACAAAGCCGGAGTACCCTTCGAAGGCGGTCTCGCCGGATTGCAGCTGGGCCTCTACCTTGGCTTTCAGGTTGCCGGCGGGAGCGCCGTGCAGCCAGCTGGCGGCCAGGGTAGCGGCAATGGGCTCAGAGGCGGCGTCCAGTTCTTTAACCCCAAAATCCAGCTCGATCTTAATGCGGTTGGGTTTCACGGTTTCGATGCGGACAGGCTTCTCAAAGGATGCCCCTCCGGCTTTGACCGTCGCCATCCAGGAACCGGTGGGGTCGTCCATGCGGGTGGAGAAGTGAAGCGGGTAGACGTAGTTGACATGCTGCGCCACCGAGCGGCGTTCCTGCAGCTGCCCGCGGGGATCCCGCAATTCGAATGTGACCGGATAGTTGGGCGGCAGCTTTCCGTCCTGGTCTTCCAGGATGAAGTTGAGGTAGACCGAATCGCCGGGGCGCCAGACGCCCCGCTCCCCGTAGAGAAAGCCCTTGAGGCCTTTCTGGGCTACGGCGCCCGACACGTCGAAGCGGCTCAGGGAGAGGGAGTTGCCGTCTTCGAGGCGCAGGTAGCCGCGCTGCCCGCCTTGTTCGGCGATGACGACAAAGGGTTTGCGGGGCAGCGCTGCGGTTGCCGTGCCTTCGCTGCCGGTGGAAGCTTCGGCGAGCAGCTGCTGCTGAAAATCGTAGAACCGGAGTTTGGCGCCGCTAAGAGGCGCGGCGGTCCGCAGGTCAGATACCACGACCAGGTAGGAATTGTCCGTCCCGCCCTTGGCGATCAGGCCGAGGTTGGAGGCGATGACGTTGCGCTGCACGAAGCGGTCCGCATTATAATAGGCGGATCGGCAGGGGTCCTCCCGGTGTTCCCAGGAATACCCGGAATAATAGCCGCCGAAGCCGTACCAGTTGTCCATGATGCTTTCCATCTCGCCCTCTTCGTCCCGGGCTACGGTAAGCGCGGCGCTTCCGGCATCCTCCTCCTGGCCGCCGCCGCAGAAGTAGGTAGAATACTCGGGCCGGAAGCCAAGGCGGATCTGGTAGATGGCCTGTCCGTCTTCCCGGATCAGCTCTTTGAGGTCGAGCGCATAGCGCGTCCATTCGGAGGCATTGGCGCCGGGGTTGAGGTTGATCAGGGGTATTTTTTTCTGCATGATAATTTGCCCGACGCGGTACAGCTCGCTGTTTCCGTCCAGTTCGTTGACCTGCAGGAACTGCAGGATGTTGTTGTGGTGGATTTTGAATACTTCCACTTCCACGGCGTTTAACCCTACGGCCTCGAAAGGGAAGATCAGGCCGTCGGAGTTGGGCATGATCACTCCGGTGCCGGCCAGGCGAACCTGCGGTTTCACATCCTCGATGCGGATGGCCCACTCGCCGGGGTTGCGCATGCGTTTGTCGTTGACGTTGCGTACGCCCGCCGCCACTTGTATGGTGTGTTCTCCAACCAGGCGGGACGTTGGGTATACCCGGAGTTTGTTGCCGTCGATGATAAAGCGGAAGTTGCTGCCGTATCCCGGGATGCTCACCAGGCCTTCGAGGGATTGGGATTCGAGCAGGGGGTCGGAAAAGTGAAGTTGAATGTATTGATCCTGCCCCTGGACGGCCCGGGCGTTGGTCACTTTGAAATCGTCGATAGCAGGCACTTCCACCTCCCGGCTGTCGCTGGAGTTTACGCCAAGCGGTTTGCCGGCCCAGCTCAGCTCCACCACAGACGCCTGATCGCCGCGGTTAATATCCTGGACATAAAAGTAGTGTTCCATGCCCTCGGCGGAGTGCGACCAGCGAATGGGCAGTTTACGCCCCTGCTGGCGAGCGGAAAGCACTGCTTCAACAGCTTCTGACTCTGCCAGGTCGGCAGTAAAGAGGTAGCCGTGGAGTTCCTGCTTGCTGAGGTCCCGGGGGTTGGCGGCGCTGATGCCGTCGACCGACAGGTCGAAGTACTGGTCGCGGGTGCGGAAATCGAATTCAAAGGAAGCCGCTTCATCCGGCACTTCAGGCAGTATTTTTTTCAGGTTGACGGTGGCGACGTAGGCCGTCCCGGAAGCGAGGGGTTCGGACGGGTCAAAGCGCAGCGTCTGGGTATCTTCCCAGGTAGCGGTGCCGGCTATAGTTGGGGAGAAGGACAGGAGCCGGCTGTCGGCTTCCTGGCCGATGGCGCTCTCCTCGGCAGCCAGGGTAGCAAAACGGACCCGGATGGGCGCCGCCCGGGAGACGATGCCGGATGTATATCCATATACGTAGGCGCTGACGCTTTCGGGCATCTTTTGGGCGCGCTGTTCCTGTTTGCAGGAGGGGAGTAAAAGAAAAACTGTAAGTAAAGTGATTAGTGCAGGAAAGGAGAAAAACCTGTGGTTTATCATAGTTTTTGGATTTTAGAGGCAAGGTATTGGACTGAAATAGGCCGGAAAGTTTGCAACCCCCGTTCTATCCTTCGTGTTATACTGACACGCCAACTGGTTTGGTGATTATGCCGTTAATGGTTCCCAAATGTGAGTGCAAGGTAATGGCTTCCTGCCTACCATTCAAGTAAAAAATGAATCGAACCAGCTTTTAAATTAAAAAAAATCCCGATTTTTTCATGGATAAATTGCTGCCTCTTTTTCCGCTGCAACTGGTTGTTTTCCCCGGGGAAAACCTCAATCTCCATATTTTTGAACCCAGGTACCGGCAACTGATCAAAGAGTGCGAAGAAAAGGGAACTACTTTTGGCATTCCTGCCCACATCGACGGCAAAATGATGACGGTGGGAACCGAGGTGGAGCTGCTCAGCATCGAAAAGCGGTATCCCAACGGAGAAATGGATATTAAAACCAGGGGGCTGGGTTTATTTTCGATCAACGAGTTTTTCCGCACCGCCCCCAACAAGCTCTATTCGGCGGGCGAAGTCAGGCCCCTGCCGCACGATACGAACGGGGATGTGCTGGCCAGCGCCCACATCCTGGAACTGGTAGAAGAGCTGTTCAGCCTGATGAACATCCGGAAGAGCATCCCCTCGGACCCAAAAGGGGTAGTCACTTACGACCTGGCACACCACGTGGGGTTCTCTCTGGAACAGGAGTACCAGTTCCTCTGCGTGACCGACGAGCGCAGCCGGCAGGAATTTATGAAAATGCACCTGGAGAAGCTGATCCCGATCGTAAAAGAGATGGAAAACCTGCGGAAAAAGGCAGAGATGAACGGGCATTTCAAGAATATCATTCCGCCGCCATAGCCTGCGCCTGGTTGAGGTACCGGACAATATTTTCGAGCGCCCGGTTGGCATTCTGTTCGGACCCAAGCAGGTCGCGCAGGGTCACTTTTCCCAGGACGTGATCGACGGAATACTGAATAATCTTCCAAAGGGAGCGCACCGAACAGTCCACGGAATTGGTACAGATGCGGAAGGCGCCGGAGTGGCTGTCGCAAAAACCTTCATCATACAGGGCGCCGCCCAGGGCGCGCAGCACTTTGCTTATCCGGATTTCCTCCGCCGGGCGCGACAGGACATAACCGCCCTTCTGGCCGGGCGTGCTCTGGATGAAGCCCGCCAGCCGCAACGTGCGGGTCAGTTTGGCGACATAAGAAGCCGACATGCCCTCCGCCTCGCTGAGCTGCGGTATGCTCAGGCCGTCCTCGCTCTCCGAGCGGGCGATCCTGAGTAGTATTCTAAGTCCGTATTCGTCCTGGGCTGATATTTTCATCTAAAATGGGTTGGACTGACTCTTAAAACAGGTAAACAAAAGCCGGCTTTGCCGCCTGCCACTATTCAAAACATATCGAGGGCAAACCGCGCCTCTTCGCTCATCATATCCTTGTTCCAGGGGGGATCATAGACCACGTTCAGGGCTACCTCCGAGACGCCGTCCACCTCCCATACTTTCTGTTGTACTTCCATGGGCAGCGATTCTGCCACCGGGCACATAGGAGAGGTAAGGGTCATGGTGATGGCTACTCTCCCCTCCTCCTGGATGCCGATCTCGTAGATCAGGCCCAGCTCGTAGATGTCTACCGGTATTTCCGGATCGTACACGGTTTTGAGCGCTTCGACGATCCGCTTTTCCAGTTCTTCTTTTGGGTCGGGCATGGGTTATGATTTTGCATGTAATGCCAATCCGTACAACTTCATCTGTTTGACCATACTGACTAGTCCGTTGGAGCGGGTGGGCGAAAGGTGCTCCTTCAGCCCGATCTTGTCGATGAAATAGAGTTCGGACTGAGCCACTTCCTCTGCCGGCTGGTTGGACAACACCCGGACAAGCAGGGCGATAATGCCTTTGGTGATCACGGCGTCGCTGTCGGCAGTAAATACTACCTTATCCCCTTCCAGCCCGGCGTGGAGCCACACGCGGCTCTGGCACCCCTTGATGAGGTGATCTTCGTCTTTGTACTGCTCATCGATCAGGGGCAGGTGTTTGCCCAGGTCGATGATGTATTCGTATTTCTCCATCCAGTCGCTGAACAGGGAGAATTCGTCTATGATCTCGTCTTGTATTTCGTTGATGGACATTGCGTTTTTTGTTCGTTGACCGTACCGTTGTTTGTTGATAGTTGTTCGTTGTTTGTTTTCCCGGCCAGGCCCCTTAACAAAAAACGGACAACTATCAACAGCTCACGCCCTACCTGAGCATCTCCACCGCCCGCTTCACCCCGTCCACCAGCCGGTCGATGTCGGTTTTGTTGTTGTAGAATGCGAAGCTGGCCCTTACCGTGCCGGGGATGCAGAACTGGTCCATCAGCGGCTGGGTGCAGTGGTGCCCGGTGCGGACGGCTACCCCCAGTTTGTCGAGGATCGTTCCAAGGTCATAGGGGTGGATGCCTTCGACCAGGAAAGAGATGACGCTCGCCTTTTCCCGTGCCGTTCCGATGAAGCGGATGCCTTCCACTTCCTGCAGGCGCCGGGTGGCGTAGTCGAGCAATTCCGCCTCGTGGGCATGGATGGCCGGGTAGCCAACGGATCCGATGTACTCGATGGCGGCGCCCAGCCCGACGGTGCCGGCAATATCCGGGGTGCCGGCTTCGAATTTGTGCGGCAGCTCGTTGTAGGTCGTTTTCTCGAAAGTGACCGTCTCGATCATTTCGCCGCCGCCCTGATAGGGGGGCAGGGCATTGAGCCATTCTTCTTTTCCGTACAACACGCCTATGCCGGTGGGGCCGAACATCTTGTGCCCGGAAAAGGCATAAAAGTCGGCATCCAGTTCCTGCACATCCACCTGCATGTGGGGAATAGCCTGGGCTCCGTCCACCAGCACCGGAATGCCTTTGGCGTGCGCTTTTCCTATGATCTCCCGGACGGGGTTGATGGTCCCCAGCGTATTGGACACATGAGTTACCGCCACGATCTTCACCTTATTGGTCAGCAGCCGGTCGAACTCATCCATGACCAGTTCCCCTTTCTCGTTTACAGGGATGACTTTCAAAGTGGCCCCTTTGCTTTCGCAGGCCATCTGCCAGGGCACGATATTACTATGGTGTTCCATGGCAGAGATCAGCACCTCGTCGCCAGCCATGAGGAAACGGCGGCCGAAGGTGGCAGCCACCAGGTTGATGGCTTCCGTGCAGCCGCGCACAAAGATCACCTCCCGGGCGGAAGGGGCGTTGATGAAGCCCCTCACCAGTTCCCGGGCTTTTTCGTAAGCGGCAGTGGCTTCCTGGCTAAGCTGATAAACGCCCCGGTGTACATTGGCATGTTTTTCCCGGTAGTAGGTATCCATCGCCTGGAGGACGCTGTTCGGCTTCTGGCTCGATGCAGCGCTGTCCAGAAAAGCAATGGGCTTGCCGTTCATGTTGGTTTGCAGCAGCGGGAAATCGCTGCGCAGCTTTTCTATATCGAAACCTTTTTGAGCGGTTACTGGCATAATGGTTTATATTTAGCCCCCCTCAATCCCTCTGAACCAACTTCGCCCCTGGCTATGGCGACTAACGAGAAGGGAAGTTGTCAAAGCAGGGCTGCGGAATGCAGCGCCGCGCGGTCAATCTTATCCTGGAAACGCGCCACTTGAAAGTGGCACGTCCGGTTAATCCTGTTAATCCTGTCTATAAACGCGCCACTTCAAAGTGGCACGTCCGGTTAATCCTGTCAATCCTGTCTGAATTTGGCCAAGATCAGCTGCTCAGCAAAATCCTTCACCGGCTCCAGTTTCATGAATTCGATGACTTCCTCCAGGAAGGCGTGCTGCAGCATGGCCCGGGCCTGATCGTCGGACAGGCCGCGGGAACGCAGGTAGAATACTGCCGTTTCATCCAGTTGCCCGATGGTGGCACCGTGGCTGCAGCGCACGTCGTCTGCGAAAATCTCCAGTTGCGGTTTGCTGTCCATCTGGGCTTTATCGGACAGGACGAGGCTGCTGTTCTGCTGGAAAGCATTGGTCTTTTGCGCATCGCGGCGCACCAGCACCTTGCCGTTGAACACGCCGTGCGCCTTGTCGGTGAGTATGCCTTTATACAGTTCGTTGCTGACGCAGTGCGGCTGGGCGTGGTCGATAAAGGTATGGTTGTCGATGTGCTGTTCTCCTTTGGCGAAATAAACGCCATAGAAATTGGTGCCGGTGCCCTGGTTGTTCAGGGTAGTCACCAGGTTGTTGCGCACCAGCCGCCCGCCGAGGTCGACGGCATAGGAAGAGAACGTGCTGTCGCCGTCCTGCTCCACGTCTGCGTTGCTGATAAGGAAGCCCTCGCGGCCCTCCTGCTGCAGGCGGTAGTGGTGGATGTGGGCATTGGCCCTGATCCGGAAGCGGTTGACCAGGTTGTTGAAGTATGTGCCTTCGGCCCCGGGCAACTCGAACAGGCCTTCGACGAAGGAAACCTCACTGCTTTGTTCGGCGACGAAAATATTCAGGTAGCTGCTGTAGGTCGGCGTGTCGCCGGGCGCGGCCAGGTGGATGAGGTAGACCGGTTTTTCGACGACGGTATTCTTATCCACGTGAATGAACAGGCCATGGCGGGCGAAAGCCGCATTGAGCACCATGAAGGGGTCATTCTGGTTTTCCATCAGGCTGTCGAGCTGGCGCCGCACCACCTCCTGGTAGCGGCCGTCAGCCAGGGCGTTGGCCAATTCCATCACCGTAAGCCCCTGGGGCAGCTTTCCGATATCCGACAGTTCTTCCCTGAAGGCGCCGTTGATGAAGACCAGCCGGATGGCGTCCATTTCTTCGATCAGGAAGGGGTTCAGCTGGGCGGCGTTGGCCTTAGCGGCCGTCTCCAACTGGTAATCCGGCTGCAGTACGCGGTTGACGCTGGTATATTTCCACTCTTCGTCCCGCCGGGTGGGAAAGCTCAGGCCCTCCAGCCGCTTCATTGCCTCCTTGCGGAACTGGTGGTAGGGGTGGCTGGCCTGCCCGTTGAGCTGGGTATGTTGCGCTTCGAACAATTGCTGGAAGCGCGCTTTGACTTCGGCGTATCTGTCTTGAACTACTGTTGGCATTTTTCAGTTTTTTCTTTCCGAGGTTTTGCGAATCAGGCGGGAACGGAACCCGCTTCTTCCCTGAGCCAGTCGTATCCTTTCTCTTCGAGTTCCAGCGCCAGGTTTTTGTCGCCCGACTTGACGATGCGGCCGCCCTGAAGGACGTGTACCTTGTCCGGAACGATGTAGTTAAGCAGCCGTTGGTAGTGGGTGACAATGACAAAAGAACGATCGGGGCTGCGCAATTGGTTGACTGCGTCGGCTACGATGCGCAGGGCATCGATGTCCAGCCCGGAGTCCGTCTCGTCCAGTATGGCCAGCTTCGGCTCCAGCAGGGCCATTTGCAGCATTTCGCTCCTCTTTTTCTCCCCGCCCGAGAAGCCTTCGTTGAGGGAGCGCTTCAGCAGGTTCTCGTTCATGCCCACCATGTTGATCTTCTCGCGGATGAGCTTAAGCATCTGCACAGCGTTGAGCTCTTCTTTGCCCTGAGCCTTGCGAACGGCGTTGACCGTGCTCTTCAGAAAGTTGGACGTGCTCACACCCGGGATTTCTACCGGATACTGGAAAGCCATAAAGATGCCGGCCTGTGCCCGTTCGTCGACTTCCATTTCCAGCAGGTCTTCGCCCTGGTACTCGATGGCGCCGGCCGTCACCTCATACTCTTCGCGGCCGGCCAGCACGTTGGCCAGGGTGCTCTTGCCCGAGCCGTTCGGCCCCATGATGGCGTGTACCTCGCCCGCCTTCACCTCCAGGTTGATGCCTCTGAGGATTTCCTTATCTTCTATGGAGACTTTAAGGTTTTTGATCTTTAGCATTATGTTTGGATGTTTAAGTTGTGTATATGTGCATTTGTGCATTTGTGTATGCGTGGTCTCCAGTCGAAAGAACGAATGCACCCATACACGAATGCGCGTTGTTTACCCCACGCTGCCCTCCAGGCTGATTGCCAGCAGCTTTTGTGCCTCGACGGCGAACTCCATCGGCAGTTCGTTGAAGACTTCCTTGCAGTAGCCGTTGACGATCATATTGACGGCGTCTTCTTCGCTCAGGCCGCGCTGCATGAGGTAAAAGAGCTGGTCTTCGCCGATCTTGGAGGTGGTGGCTTCGTGCTCCACCTTGGCGGAGTTGTTCTCGACCTCCAGGTAGGGGAAGGTGTGAGCGCCGCACTTGTCGCCCATGAGCAGGGAGTCGCACTGGGAGAAGTTGTGGGCGTTCTCGGCCTTCTTGCCGATCTTGACCAGCCCCCGGTAGGAGTTGTCGGAGAAGCCGGCGGAGATGCCTTTGGATATGATGGTGCTCTTTGTATTCTTACCCAGGTGGATCATCTTGGTGCCGGTGTCCGCCTGCTGGTAGTTGTTGGTCACGGCTACGGAGTAGAACTCGCCGACCGAGTTATCGCCCATCAGCACGCAGCTGGGGTATTTCCAGGTGATGGCAGAGCCGGTCTCCACCTGTGACCAGGTGATCTTGGAATTGCGGCCCTTGCACAGGCCCCGCTTGGTGACGAAGTTGTAGATCCCGCCTTTGCCGTCCTTATCACCCGGGTACCAGTTCTGTACAGTGGAGTATTTGATGGTGGCGTCGTCCATGGCGACCAGTTCGACCACGGCGGCGTGCAGCTGGTTCTCATCCCGCATGGGGGCGGTGCAGCCTTCCAGGTAGCTCACGTGGCTGCCTTCCTCGGCAACGATGAGGGTGCGTTCGAACTGGCCCGTGTTTCGCTCGTTGATGCGGAAGTAAGTGGAAAGCTCCATCGGACAGCGCACGCCCTTGGGGATATAGACAAAAGAGCCGTCGCTGAATACCGCCGAGTTGAGGGCGGCAAAGTAGTTGTCCGTATGGGGCACTACCGAGCCGATGTATTTCTTGATCAGTTCCGGGTGATCCTTGACCGCTTCGCTGAAGGAGCAGAAGATGATGCCCAGCTCCGCCAGTTTTTCCTTGTAGGTCGTTTTGACGGAAACACTGTCGATGACGGCATCGACGGCCACGCCGGCAAGGAGCTTTTGCTCTTCGAGGGGGATGCCCAGCTTGTTGAAGGTATCCAGCAGTTCGGGGTCGACCTCATCCAGGCTGTTCAGCTTTTTCTTGGGTTTGGGAGCAGAATAGTAGATGATGTCCTGGTAGTCGATCGGAGGGTACTTGACGTTGGGCCATTTGGGCTCCTTCATTTCCAGCCAATGCCGGTAAGCCTTGAGGCGCCATTCGGTGAGCCATTCGGGCTCATTCTTTTTGGCGGAGATGGCGCGCACGACATCCTCGCTGAGGCCTTTCGGAAAGGTGTCCGAATCGATGTTGCTTGTGAAGCCGTATTTGTAATCGCTTCTGGTGTGTTCTTCCAGCGTCTGCATGGAATCGCTCATATAGCTGTCGTTTTTTATCTTGGGTTGCTTATTTAGACTAATTTTAATTACGAGTCCGGAATTTATACAAAAAAGTATAAATAAGGTTTAGAGGGGGGGAGTTTTTTTTGAGTTTTTTTTCCTCGTGTCGCGATCATCCTGATCGCTGGGCAGAAAACCAGGTTTAAGAACCTTGTTCTGGCGGGCTGGGGGTGAGGTTCTCAAACCTGGCCCTGGTGGGAGTGGCAATAAGTCCAAAGGAAAATTAAAAAGCCCGTAATGGATACACCATTACAGGCTTTTTGTGAAATGCTGGTGCCGAAAGGGGGAGTCGAACCCCCACGCCCGTAAGGACACACGCCCCTGAAACGTGCGCGTCTACCAGTTCCGCCATTTCGGCAATTTGTA
>JAGFJD010000556.1 GCA_024102975.1 Phaeodactylibacter sp.
CGTAAAAGATAGGGGTATTTTCCGTTTCGCCGATCAGCTTGAAGGTGGCGTCGAGCATGCCCCGGCGGGCGGAGAAGATGTAGGAGCCTTTATTATCGGCGAATTTGCCGTCGGTGTAAACCCTGGCGTTCATGATGCTGAGGCCCACCGAGGTATGTCTTTGCCCGTCCGCTATCCGTTTGGTGTGCATGTTGAAAACGCCGCTTTGGCGCATGCCGTACTCCGCCGGGAACCCTCCGGTGATCAGGTCGACCCCCTGGATGGTTTCAATATCGACGATGCTGAACAGCCCGCCGGCGTAGTCCCGTTGGTGGAAGGGCTCGTACAGCTCCATCCCGTCGAGCGTAATGAGGACTTCGTCGGCCTCGCCGCCGCGGATGGTGAATTTCGAGGAGAAATCGTTGGAAGAGACACCCGGCAGGCGGGTCACGGCGCGGGTGATGTCTTCCGCCCAGGACATGTTCTTGATGTCCTTCTCCGTCAATGTCTGCCGGGAGAGGGGCGCTCCGCCCATGATGGAGAAGCGGCCCGGGGTGACGGTGACGGTACTAAGGGAAAAGGGTTCTTCCTCCAGTTGGACGACGCCCAGGTCCAAAACTTGCCCCGTCGCCAGTTCCAGGGTGCTCAGGCGCCTTTTGGCATATCCTATAAAGGAAAAAGCCAGGGTGTAATTTCCTGCCGGCAGGCCGGTAATGTGGAAGTTCCCGTCTGTGTCGGTAGCAACGCCTGTGTTGTTTTCTTCGACAAAAACGTGGACGCCGGGCAGCAATTCCCGGGTTTCTCCATCGAGAACCTGTCCTTTGATCTCGCCGGTTGAAGCGTTCACCTGAGCTATGTTCTCATTGCAAAACAGCAAGGTGAGCAGTACAAAAAAGGCCGTAACAGAATTTTTCATCGTAAAAATTCATTAATGGTTTAAAAATGGAGTGGTGACTCGGATATTGGCCTTTAAAACCAAGCCTGCTTGCCTTCAGGGGGGGTAGGAATGCAGGTTATGACGGCTGCGAGCCTAAAGGCCACGGCAATCCTGTCATTTTTTTTCAGTTATTATCAAAACCGGGTATTCCGTGCTGTAAACAGCTCCCGGTAGCGCCTTAGCGCCTGCCCCTGAGCATGATTATGATCATACGCCAAAGAAGGTAAGCAAAGCTGCGTGGAAGTATTTTTTTCGACAAAAAATATATTTTCTTTCTTTACAAGGCGGGCACCGGAACTAACTTTATTGGCAACCGGGCCCTTTGAACTTGATTTCATCCGGCGGTGTTACTATCTTAGCTTTTCAAAACCGACAAAAGCAACAAGAAGCATGATATACGTTGCCGATAGCGCTAAACAGAAAATCGCCGAAATCCGCAGCAGAGAAGGATACGGAGAGGATTATTTCGTCCGGGTGTGGGTGACCAGCGGCGGGTGTTCAGGCCTGACCTACCAGATGGAGTTTTCGAATGAACCCAGGCCGGACGACCAGCCCTTCGAAGACAATGACATCAAGGTAGTTACCGACCTGCGCAGCGTGCTGTACCTGTTCAACACTACCCTGGAGTTCTCCGGCGGGCTGGAGGGGAAGGGCTTCCACTTTAACAACCCCAATGCCTCGCGTACCTGTGCCTGCGGCGAAAGCTTCTCGGTTTAGAGCCATATGCTACGCATCGGTTATGACGCCAAACGATTGTTCAACAACTTCACCGGCCTGGGGAATTACAGCCGCACCCTGCTGTCCAACCTGGTGGAGTACTACCCGGATAATGCCTACTTCCTGTACAGCCCGAAAATTACCAGGAACGACGAAACGCACTTTTTCCTGAACAGCGCGCTTTTCAATGTTCAATTGCCGAAGCGTGGTTCCGGCGCCTTCTGGCGAAGTTTCGGGGTAAAGCGCGACTTGCGCAAACACAAGGTCCAGCTCTACCACGGCCTGAGCCACGAGATTCCTTTCGGCCTGGAAAAATCCAACATCCGGAGCATTGTCACCATCCACGACCTGATCTATGAGCGCTTTCCGGAGCATTATCCTCTTTTTGACCGCAAAGCCTACCGGCTGAAGTACCGTTATGCCTGCCGGCATGCCGACCATATCGTGGCCATCAGTGAAAGCACCAAGCAAGATATCGTCGAGTTTTACGGGATAACTCCGGAGAAGATATCCGTGATTTACCAATCCTGCCATGAGCGTTTCATGGTTAAAAAATCGCAGAGGACATTCGAGGGCGTCCGGCGCCGTTACCGGCTCCCGGAAAAATATCTGCTGACGGTAGGGGCGGTCACGGAGCGCAAGAACCTGCTGGGGATGGTCCGGGCGCTGGAGTTGCTTCCGGAGAGCTGCCGCCTGCCTCTGGTGGTCGTCGGCCAGGGCAAGCGCTATCTGGCGCGGGTGAAGGCCTTTGTCCGGAAGAGCGGGCTGGAGCATCTGGTTCATTTTGCTCCGGTCAGTTTCGACGACCTGCCTTCCGTTTATCAGCGGGCGTCCGTTTTTTTATATCCTTCCTTTTACGAGGGCTTCGGCATTCCCATTCTGGAGGCCCTGTTCAGCAGGACGCCGGTGGTCACGTCCAGTGTTTCCTCCCTGCCCGAGGCGGCCGGCCCGGGGGCTTATCTGGCCAACCCTGGCGACCCCGGGGAAATCGCGGCCGGCATCGAGAAGATTTTATCCGATGAAAATTACCGCAACGAGCTGGCCGAAAAGGGCCACGCCCATGCTCAGCAGTTCCGGGGGGAGCCTTTATCCCATAAAATGATGGATTTGTACAAAAAGGTGGTGGGCAGCGGGCATACGGCGCCGGAGCCGATAACGTAGGTAGGTTAGCTGCTGTGGCGAACTCCGAAATCCGAACAGCGAACATGCCCAGCGTTCGACTGGATTCAAGCTGAAGCCCCTGGAATGGTAGCCGGTTATTGCAGGACCACTTTTTCCATCTTCGCCTTTCTTCCGTCATGAAGCCTGAGATAATACACTC
Organism: Phaeodactylibacter sp.; assembly: GCA_024102975.1. Classification (GTDB taxonomy): domain Bacteria; phylum Bacteroidota; class Bacteroidia; order Chitinophagales; family Saprospiraceae; genus JACJXW01. The sequence goes on from JAGFJD010000556.1 coordinate 2,955, forward strand.
CTCTGGGCAGTTGTTCCACCTCCAGTTCTTCCGGGTTGCGGGCGCTGTTTTTCTGCCGGATGATCCGGCCGCTGTTGTCGAACAACTGAATGCTCCAGTTTCCCGGCGGCAGGTCGATGTTCAACCGGCGGCCTGCCGGGTTGGGATAAATCCGGGCAGGCGATTCCGGGGCGGCCGTTGCCAGGGGGGTTAGCGCTTCGATGGAGAAATCCCAGATGCCTCTGCCGTAGGTGCCGAAGCGGGCGGCCTTTTCTTCGGGCAGGTATTCCACCGACCAGTAGGTTTGCGCCGGAGCGCACAGGCCCGACATGTCGAACCAGCGCCCCTGCTCTTCGATGTACACATAAGGCCCGGCTTCGGTGGCGGCAAAGAGCAGGCTCTCGTCCTCATTGCCGTCGATATCGAAGGCCAGGGTGGCCGGCAGGCCGTCGGCCATGGGCTGGAAGTTCGCTCCTCCGTCCGTAGATTTGTACACTGCCGGGTTGGAATAGCCGCTGCCGGCCAGCAGGACGGTTTGAGCATCCGACCGGTAGGGGTAGATCGCCTGCCCGTAGAGGTAATGCCCTTCCGGGACGAAGTTGATGGCCTGGCTCCAGTTGTCGCCGCCATCGGAGGAGTAGAAAAAGCGGCCGTTGGTGGTTGCGGCGTACCACCGGTCGGGGTTTTGTGGGGCCGTCGCCATAGCGCTGAGGGTGCCGCCTGCCGACTCTTCCAGGAAGTTGAAGGCACCCTGGCTGGCCTGAATCTGGTTGTTCTTGTATTCCAGCCGTATGAGGAATGATCCCGCCCCGCCGTTTATGCTGCCGCCGGCCAGGTAAACGGCCGGGTCATTCGGATAGGGGCTGCCGAGGAGGGGCGGCAGCCAGACCGTTTCGTTTTCGGATTCCAGCTCGTAACTTGCCGTATAGCCGCCCCACTGGGGATGGCCGTAGTAGGTGATCCACCCGCCGGGGTAGGCAGCCCAGAGGCCCTGCCCGCCGTCGGAGAAGGCGATATGGCCATAATCACCGGAGATCACCTGCTCAAAGGAAGCCGGCCCTTCATCCGAAAACTGGTTGGTGCGCTGGAAGCCCTGATCCTGCGAGCCCGAGTAAACGTACGCCGGGTTGGTGGGGTCGGTCCGCACGCTGTAGTACTGGCTTACGTTGAGTCCGGACAGCCCTATGTTGGCGGCGCTTTCCAGCCGGTCGAAGGAGATGGAAAGCCCGCCGTGGTTGCTCACCAGCAGGAAGGGCTGGCCGCCGTCGTCTCCGAATTCGGCTATGTCCATAATGTCGGCGTGCAGGCTCCCCTCGATGTCCTCGTAGTAATCCCACCAGTTGTTGATCTTTTCCCAGTTTTGGCCGGCATTGAGGCTGCGGTGGCATTCTACTTCGCCCATGTAGAGTACGTTGGGGTTGGAAGGGCTGACATACAGGCCGACGTCCCAGGGCCGGGCGGGCAGGTTGCCCTGCAGGGCCCATTGCCGCCCTCCGTCTGTCGAGCGATGTACTTTCCAGTTGCCTTCGGAAGGGCTGGTGTAGGCATAAAGAATCAACTGTCCGTTCACCAGTGTTCCGGCGAGGTTGGCCGGAGCATTGCCGAAATTGAGGTTGCCCCCTTCATTGATCCATTGCAGCTGCCCGTTCGCCGGGTCGGCTTCGTGTATCCGGGCCTGCCCGTTGTCTCTTTTCTCCACCAGAAATACCCTCCCGGAGTGATGGGGGATGGCCAAAGTGAGGCGGGAGAATTCGTGGGTCCCAAAGGCGGAACGGGGCAGGTAGCTTTCTCCCTGGTTGAGGGAAATATACAGCCTGACATCGGTCCAGTAAGCGGGCTTGGCCAGGACAAAAACAGGATAGTTTTCGCCATCGTCGAGAACCACCGGGGCGTGGATGTCTCCCCAGCGGTCATTGTGGGAGATACCCGTCCCTCTCGTCCAGCTCTGCCCGTCATCGTCCGAGTAGTGCGGCAGGCGCCCGGCGAAGGCGATCAGCCGCCGGCCGGTTTCCCGGGGGATGAACTGCAATGCCCCCCCGTTGAACTGCAGGTCCTGGTTGACGACTTCCCAGCTCAATCCCAGGCGGTCGCCCCGCCAGAGGGTGCCGCCGGCGGAGATCAGCCATATTTCGTCGGTGGCCGGGTCATAGGCAGTTTTCAGGACGCTGCCGGCCTGGTTGGTGCTGCCCCGTTCTTTCCAGCGGCCGGCAAGGTTGCCGCCGGCTATGAGTTCCCGGGTGCAGTTGCTGCGGAAGAAAGCCTGGCCGGACCGTTCGATGTGGCGCTGCATCCGGGCCTGGTATTCCGCCTGCCGCCAGTCGGTACCAGGGGCGGCCTGGTGCATGAGTTCCAGCCAGGCTTCCCGTTTGGCTCGTTCCTGGCCTTCTTCCCCGAAGCGGATAATAGTGCCTTCGGTAGGAGGCGGGATGGAGGGGGATGATTGTTGACGGCACGACCAAATGCCGGCCGGCAGGCATGCTGCGAGGATGATGATGGTTAGGCGCTGTTTCATCTTGGGTTCTTTCTGCTACAAATTTAACATTGCAGCGGCATTAAAAGGGTAGCCTGGCTGTCATTTGCCGCATCCCCGGTATTTTTTTCCGTCCCGCGTGACTTCCACCGTGTACGGAAACTTCTCGCCGGACATGGTGTCGGTACAACCCTGTTCCCGGATCGCAACTTCAATGTTCGAACCGCCGGTTTTGCTGCTGAATACTTTCTGCCCGTTGCGTTGTTGGGGCGCCTGGTACGGATAGCTCACCGGCCCTTCTTCCGGCGTGCGGAAGACAATCCCGTCTCCTTTGATCTGAACGGACCAGAACGGCTCGTTGCCCATGCAGGTGTAGGGCTGGGCTGCCGCCCGGGATTCAACTTTGGAAGGAGGCGCCGGGGCTTTTGGGGCCGGCGTTTGTTTGGGCGCGGTGCAGGAAAAGATCAAGGTTCCCAATAAGATGAAGGCGATGTTTCTCATATTCGCGTATATTGTTTTCAAACGGCTCCAAAATAGCAACAATTTACCACATAGGCCACATCAGGCAGTTCACATGGGCCAAATGGTCGCCGCCTATGTGCCCTACTGTGAAAACGCTATGTGGCCTATGTGGTAAAAAAGACCTAAACAGGCATCCAAAATAGCAATAATCTGGCGGATTCCAGGTTGTCTGCCGGAATCGGCAAACAAAATCCGGGTCTCAGCGTTGACAAATTTGATCTACTGCAAAAAAAAACAAACATGAAAGCATCCAACTTGAGCTGGCAGGACGCCCTCAGCCGCCTGAAAGCAGGCAACCAACGATTCATCAATGACAAACTGAACACCGAAAATGTGGACACCGGGCGCCGGCAGGAATTGTCCGCCGGGCAGCACCCTTTTGCGGTGATCCTCGGCTGCGCCGATTCCCGGGTGGTTCCCGAACTTGTTTTCGACACCGGCCTGGGAGAGCTGTTTACCATCCGCGTAGCCGGCAACGTCGCCAACTCTTCCACGCTGGCCAGCATTGAATATGCTGCGGCCCACCTGGACACCAACCTCATCGTCGTCCTCGGCCACGAAAACTGCGGCGCAGTGACGGCAGCCATCAACGGCGGCGACCTGGGGTACAACCTCAATCACCTGCTGATGCACATCATCCCCGCTATGAATGCTTCCGAGGATAAATCGGTCAACGCGGTGGTGAAGAAAAATGCCGAACTGACGGCTCGGGAGATCATCCGGCGGTCCCCCATCATTCAGGAAGAAGCTACCAAACGGGAGTTGAAGGTGGTGTCTGCCTACTACAACCTCGCTTCCGGCAAGGTCGACTTTTTCGAGTAAGAGAAACGCTTTTCACCACATAGGCCACATAGGTGTCTTCCCATAGGCCACAATAGAAGACACCTGTGTGCCTTGCTGTTTTATCGTCGTTTGTGCTGGTTAAATTCTCCCATACCCGGAGTTCGGGCATCTTCTCGCGCCGCCCTCGGGTACTGAATGAAGATTTGTCGCCCGAATGCCCGAACTCCGGGCCCTGAAATTAGCGCAAAAGGCATTACGTTCTCCTTGCCCACCAGACCATGAGCCCAAGTATCTTTTTCTTCGTTTCAATCCTGTCTTTCCCTGCAAACAGCCAATCGCCTCCAACCGATACGCTGCTTCCAGTACTGTTGGATTCTGTCACAGTCACCTCTACCCGCCTGAAAAACGAGGAACTGGATGCCCCGATGTCCCTCACGGTTGTCTCCCGGGAGTTCATTCAGCCGGCGCAGCAGCAGTTATCCATCAATGAGGCGCTGGCCAATGTGCCGGGCCTGCTCGCCCTCAATGCCGACAATTTTGCTCAGGATGCCCGGATTTCCATCCGGGGGTTCGGCGCGCGTTCCGCCTTTGGCATCCGCGGCATACAGGTCGCCGTGGACGGCCTGCCGGAATCCACTCCCGACGGGCAGGGGCAGATTGACAACATCGACCCGGGCCTGCTTTCCTCCGCCGAGGTCATCCGCGGGCCATCCTCCGGCTTGTACGGGAACGCTGCGGGAGGCGTCATCAGTTTCAAAACGGAGGAGCCGCCGGCCCGCCCTTTTAGCGAGGCGCGGTTCAGCGCGGGCAGCTTCGGTTTTCAGAAGTACCAGCTTAAAGGAGGCGGCAGCAAGGGGCGGCTGGGGTGGATCGCCTACGGCAGCCATACGCGCCTTGGCGGCTACCGGGAACACAGCAGGGTGGAGTCGTCGCTTTTTAATGGGAGAGTGCATTGGGCGTATGGGGCTGGAGAGAAGGAGAAGGAGCGGTTAAGAGGAGGGGAGAAGGGGAGTGGAGGAGGCGAGGAGAAGATAAGGCACGGGGAGGAGAGCGGAGGCGGAGATGGTTATGTTTATAATCATTATGAAAGTAACGATCAAAAACCAGGCGGCCAGTTTCAACTCCTGCTCAACTACCTGGACAGCCCCGTGGCGGAAGATCCCGGCAGCCTGGCGCTTGACGACGTCCGGGAGGATCGGCGCCAGGCTTTCCCGCGCAACGTCAGTTTCAATGCGGGGGAAGCCGTGCGGCAGGGGCGGGGAGGCATTCGGTGGAAGCACCAATGGAAGCGGAACCAGGAGATGGAAGCCTACGCCTTCTACCTGTTTCGGGATTTCAGCAACCGCCTGCCATTCGAAGCGGGAGGGATAGTAGAACTGGACCGGCAATACGCCGGCCTGGGCGCCAGCTACAGCCAGGCCGGCAAACTGGGCGCTTTGCCCTACCGGTTCAAACTGGGTTTGGACCTGGCCAGCCAGGCCGATGGCCGCCGCCGCTTCGACAACCTGGCCGGCGCCGTTGGCCTCCTGAATTTTGACCAGAGGGAAACCTTCCGCAGCGTCGGCTTCTACTGGCTGCAGGAAGCCGAACTGGCCGATGCCCTGAGCGCCACCCTCAGCACCCGTTTCGACGCAGTGCGCCTGGCTGCCGATGACCGCTTTCTGGCGGACGGGGATGAGTCGGGGCGACTCAGTTATGAGAGCTTTAACCCGTCTCTTGGTGTGCTGTATACGCTCAATCCGGCAGCCCGCCTTTTCGCCAACTTTTCCACCAGCTTTGAAACGCCGGCCCTGAGTGAGCTGTCTGCCAACCCCGGCGGCGGCGGTTTCAACGAAAACTTATTGCCGCAGCGGGCCGTCAACTACGAGCTTGGCCTGCGCGGCCTGGCCCGAAGCCGGTTGCGATACCAATTGGCCCTTTTCTTTATTGACCTGCAGGACGAGCTGCTCCCCTTCGAGCTGGAAGCCTTCCCCGGCCGCCTCTTCTACCGCAATGCCGGGCAGAGCCGCCGCCTGGGCCTGGAGGCCAGCCTGGACTGGCAACTGCGCTCCGGCCTGACGGCCAGCCTTTCCTATACCTTCTCCGATTTCACCTATTCCCGGTATTCCACGCCGGAGGGGGATTTTGCGGGCAACCGGCTGCCGGGCATCCCCCGGCATTTCGGTTTCTTCGGGCTACGTTACCTGCACGCTTCTGGTTTGCTGGCTGGCCTGCGCTGCCGCTATGTCGGCGCGCTCTACGCTGATGACGCCAATGCGGCACAAGACAATGCTTACCTGGATGCGGGGCTGCGGCTGGGCTATTCCCGCAACTTTTCAAAATGGAGCCTGCATCCATTTTTTGGGGTCAACAATTTGCTGGGCGCGGAGTACAACGACAACATCCGGATCAATGCGTTTGGGGGGCGGTATTATGAGCCAGGGGCGGGGAGGCATTTTTGGGGGGGGGTGAGGGTGCGGTTGTAGTGTAGTGTCATCGAAGTCTGGAGACTTCGACGAGCGGAGCGGAGCGACGAGCTTAAGGTTAAGGCGTTATAATTTCAAGGTCAGATATTCTCGAGAAATCTTTTTTATTCAGAGTGGCGAGCTTTAATTCGTTTCTAATTGAGGTTGTAGCGTTGGAGTAGGGTAGCGCCAAAGCCCGCACCCCTTGCCCCCCACCTCATTTTTCCGTATCTTTAGCCACGCTCGTCGAAGCCCCCGGCTCCGACGATCCAATCCAACCAACAACCGCCGAAGCCCGGACGCTTCGGGCCCATCTGTCGGCCAGCCGGCCGGCAGCATCAAAGCGCATGAGTACGAGACCGACAGACGCTCGTCGAAGTCTCCAGACTTCGACAAAACGCTCGCGAAAGACGTCATCGCGGGGCTTTCATCGAAGTCTGGAGACTTCGACGAGCTGCGTCAATGAAAGACTTGTTAAACTAAAAAAACACTCATGCACGGCCACAAAATCACCAACCAAAACGCGATGCACTTCCTCACGTCCACCACCGTCGGCTGGATCGATATCTTCACGCGGCAGCGCTACCGCGACATCATCCTGGAAAGCCTGTCCTACTGCCAAAGGGCAAAAGGCCTGATCCTGCATGCCTATATCATCATGACCAACCACCTGCACCTCATCGCCCGGGCGGAAGAACCGGCCTGCCTTTCGGACATCCTGCGGGATTTCAAGAAATTCACGGCCAATCAGATCATTAAATCCATACAGAAGGACCCGGAAAGCCGTAGGGACTGGCTGCTGCAGGTTATGGCCGGCCATGCCCGGTCCAACAAAAACAACACAAGATTTCAGCTCTGGCAGCAGGACAACCACCCAAAGGAATTGTATAGCCCGGGATTCACCGCTCAAAAACTGGATTACCTGCACCTCAACGCCGTGCGGGCGGGCTGGGTGGAACGGCCGGAGCAGTATTTGTACAGCAGCGCGTCCAACTATGTACTGGGGAAGGGGCTGCTGGAGGTTGTCGTTTTGGACTTGCCGGGGTTGGTGGTGGGGGGATAGCGTTTGACGAGTGGTATAGTGTCATCGAAGTCTGGAGACTTCGACGAGCGTTCGGCGAGCGAAGCCGAGCCGAACAAAATGCTCCCCTTTTTCCTTTATACAATAATCCTATCACCAACTCAAACGCACTTTATGAAAATAGCCATCATCGGCCACGGCAACGTCGGCGGCGCATTAGCCCGGCGCTGGGCGCAGGCCGGCCACCTCTGCGTCATCGGAGCGAGAGACCCGAAATCGGATAAAGTCATCAACCTCATTCAGGGGAACAACGGGGTGAGCGCCACGGAAGTCAAGCGCTGCGTGCGCGGGGCGGGCGCCATACTGGTCGCTACCCCGCCAGGTGCCATCCCCGGCATCGCCCAGGAGATCGGCGATGTGAGCAACAGCATCATCATCGACGCCACCAACTCGGTGAGGAGTAGCGCGTCGAAAAGTAGCGCGTCGAAGTCTGGAGGCTTCGACGAGCGATACGACAATGGCTACGAAGCCCTCAAAGCCCTCACCAACGCCAAAAGCGTCGTCAAATGCTTCAACACTACCGGCTTCGAAAATATGGAAAACCCGGACTACAACGGCGTGAAGGCCGACATGTTCCTGGCGGGCGGCAACAAGGAAGCCAAAGCCCTGGCAGAGCAACTGGCTAAAGACGCCGGCTTCGGCGAAGTGTACGATTTTGGGGGCGACGACAAAGTGCCGCTCATCGAGTCCTTCGCCATGGCGTGGATCAACCTGGCGATCATGCAGAAGTACGGCCGGGGGATGGCCTTTAAGGTGTTGCGAAGGTAGGCTTTGAAACAGATTGCTTAGCGACGTGAGATTAATAAGTGTCGGGTTTAGTAGGTTAGTGATTTTGGCTTTAACCGAGGCAAAGGTTCCCGACCTTAGCCATAGCTAAGGGAGGCGGTTCTTTAACGAAGGGTAAAGCCAAAAGCGCTCCTAGGAAACCTGACAGTTATTGATCGCACGTCGCTTAATCAGTTTTTTCTCGGGGATTTTTCTTAATTTAGTGAGCTAACCTGATCATTAATAATTAGAATGGGAACTTCCGCCACAAAAGAACCACCATTGGCTGCCCTGCTTCACTACGGCCCGGTGGTGCTGCAAAACCCACTGAGCCGGGAGGAGTTTGTCGCCCTGGCAGGCCAGTTCCCCGAGCTGCGCATGGAGCGCGAGGCGGATGGAAAAGTCACGGTTATGTCCCCCGTAAAAAAAGGATCCGGGAGAAGAGAATCTGGTGTGATATTCTTTGTGTTCCTTTGGTATTATCAAAATCGGAAAGGAGAAGTATACAGTTCTTCGACCGGCATTGAACTGCCGGATGGGGCCATCAAAAGCCCGGATTGCGCCTGGGTGTCTGATGAACGCCTGGCTGAGCTTCCCGGGGATGCCGATGAAGATTTCCTCAGGGCAATTCCTGATTTCCTGGTCGAAGTGCGTTCCTCTTCCGACCGGATCGCTAAGCTGAAGAAAAAAATGGCCAACGTGTGGATGAAAAACGGTGTCCGCCTGGGCTGGCTGATCGATCCGTATGCCGAGAAAGCCTGGATTTACAGGGAAGGCAAAGAAGTGGAAGAGGTCAGGGGGTTTGAGGGGCGGGTGCTAACCGGGGAAGAGGTGATGCCGGGAATGGAACTGCCCTTGATTGAATTAAAGCGTTAGCTTTTCCACAACCTCCTCCCGGCAAACATCCACCAACTCCACCAACGCCCTTATCTCCCTCTCGCCCGTAGCATAATTCGTAATACAAGCCCGCAGCGTTTCCACGCCTCCCGCCGGATACACTGATATCCACGCCTTGCCCGACCGCAGCACCTTGTCGCAAACCGCCCGGGCAAAACCGGGTGCCTGCTCATAAACCGGGTCCATGAAGCAGGCAATGGGCAGTTCCGTGTCGTTGTACATTTTCCATCCTCTTTTCCGCAGCCCTTCCTTCAGCAAATCCCCCATCTGGTTCTGGTGGCGGATCACCTGCCCGTAGCCCTCCCATCCGAAGAACAGCACCGACAGGTACAGCTTCAGGCCGGTGAACCGCCGGGACCACTGTATGGAGTGGGTGAAGGGATCCGTCACCGCCATGGCCTGCGCCTCTTTGGGCATATATTCGGCGGTGATGCGAAAACTGCGGCTGAGGATGTCTGGCTCGCGGGTGAGGAACAGGCCGGCGCCCATGGGCACGGACAGCCATTTGTGGGCGTCGAAGGTGATGGAATGGCTCCGTTCAATACCGCGCAGGAGGTGTTTTTTTCCTTCGTCCAGGATGAGGGCGCCGCCGTAAGCAGCGTCGGTGTGCAGCCACAGGCCCTGCGCCTCCGTTATGTCGGCAATCTCCGGGATGGGGTCGATGGCGCCCGTGCCGGTAGCGCCGGCCGTGGCGACGGCCAGGAAGGGGTGGAGGCCGCCGGCGCGGTCCGCTTCGATCATGGCGGCCAGGGCGTCCGGCCGCAGGCGCTGTTTGCCGTCTGCCGGCACGGGGCGGACGGCGTCCAGCCCCAGCCCGCAGACCCGCGCCGCCCGGACGACCGAATGGTGGCTTTCTGCCGAACAATACATTACGGGCTTTTTGCCGATGCCGGCCAGGCCCTGGTTGGCGTACTCCGGGAAATGTTGGTTGAGGGCGCACAGCACGGCGGTCAGGTTGGCCTCTGCGCCGCCGGAGGCAAACACCCCGTCGATCATTTCTTTCGGGAAGCCGAGTTTCTGGCCCAGTTCCCGTACCAGGAAGCTTTCCACCTCATTGGCAAAAGGGTTGTGGCTCCAGGCGGCCATCTGGGGGTTGAAGGTGGCGGTAATGGCGTCCGCCAGGATGCCGGGAAGGGCGGCGCGCGGGTTGAACAGCCCGTAGTACATGGGGTGGGGGGTGTGGACGGCGTACTTCGTCAGCCCTTCCACCACATGGGCGATGGCGTCGGCGGGGGGGATGCCGTCGTCCAGTCCGTAGCGCTCCACCAGGCCGAGAATCCTGTCGCGGTCCAGATTTGGGTTTACCGGCAAGGCCGCCGTGTTGGCGTAGTAATGCTCCAGGTGCTGGAGCAGGGCGCGCCAGGTTTCCCGGCGTTCGGCGGGGCTGAGGTCGAAGTTCATTTTCTTATTTTACCATTTTTAATTGAAATATCTCAATCCAGCCTGCACAGCGGCGCCGGGCCTTCCGGGGCAAATCGCACATCAAAAATTTTATCCGGCTCGACAGAGACGGACGCACATCAAACATCCTTCCCCTCAATGGTCATAGAACCAGCATTTTTATAACTGAAACAAAAGCCCCCCGCTAACGCTCACCCCCCGGTTATTAATCGTAAAATCCTTATCGCGCTGCTCGATGTCCTTTAGCCCGAAGAGGTAGCGCCCGTCGACGAACAGGCTGATGGCGCCGTTGCCGAAGGTAAACCCGCCCCCGGCCGACAGGTTGATGTCGGAGCGGTCGTAGTCGTCGTCGAATTTGATCTCAGCGACGGTTTCCACCGGGCCGGCGCGGTTGGTCAGCTCGCCGTCCATGGCGATGCTGTAGAAGGCGCCGCCGGCGAGGTAGAAGTTGATGCCTTCGTCGTTGCCCGAGCGCAGCTTCAGCAGGCCGCCGAAGTCCAGGTAGTTCATAGCCAGCTCGGTTTCGGTGGCGATGCCCAGCAGGGTTTGTTCGGTTTGGTAGCCCCGCTGCACGTAGGAAGCTTCCGGCTGCAGGGCCAGGTTTTCTCCCAGCCCGATCTCCAGGACGGCCCCGGCCACCAGGCCCACCTTGTCGCTGACCGTACGGCCTTCCTTGGGGTCGAAGCTGGCGCGGGCAAAATGGGCGCCGGCGCGGGGGCCGATGGCCAGCTGGGCGGTGAGGGTGGTGGCCGTCGTGGCCAGCAGGGCGATAAAAAGCGCTGTTTTTCTCATAGGTAAAAAGTTATAGTTGAAGGTATGTGAAGAAGAACGTTCGACTGTGCCTTTAAATTTCGGGAATTTGTTTTGTTCCGGACACTGCCGATTTTAACATTGTGCGGTTTGTGAGGTGTCAGTTAAATGCTTATCTTACCGTCATTCTACCTCTGATCCAAGCTAAAAACGCAGGCTTGCCGGCAACTCTTGCGGTTTTTTCAACTATTTCCTTAATCTCAAAAACTTTTACGCCATGAAGAAAAACCTGGTTTCCCGCTTTACCCCCCCCCCTATTAAATATTTATTTTGTTAATATGTTGGCGGGTTTATTCCTCCTTTCTGCGGCCGGGCCGGCACGGGGGCAGGCGGTGTTCCGAGGAGAAATTTTGGAAGTTGTCGACAGGAGCGCGATATTTAGAATGGACAATGCTGCTAATGGGCGAGATTGGGAGGTGTTCGCGCTTGATTTTCAGGACATAAAAAATTATGTCGACAGTATGG
>JAGFJD010000648.1 GCA_024102975.1 Phaeodactylibacter sp.
GCGATCATCTCTTCGGGCGAACGCTCATCGATGGTGATCTCCTCGCCAAACACATTGACGCGCCGGGCAAATTCCGGGTCGTCGGAAATATTGGCCCCCTTGGCATAACGGATGCTGCCTTCCCTGCCAAGCAGGGATTCCAGGCCTTCTTTTACGGTGATGGATTTGGAATGATCGCCCGATACGCTCCAGGTACCCATCATATTGCGCCGGCTGTCCGCCAGCGGGCCGATCAGGGCGATCCTGGCAGACCGGCTCAGCGGCAAAATATTGCCTTCGTTCCTGAGCAGGACAGCAGATTTGCCGGCTACTTCCCGCGAAAAAGCGCGGTTTTTTTCGGAAAGAATCTCCCTGGCCGCCCGCGATTCATCGAAATAGCGATAAGGATCCTCAAACAAGCCCAGGCGTTCCTTGGCGATCAGGATGCGCCGGCAGGCGCGGTCGATATGCGCTTTGGTGACCAGGCCTTCTTCCAGAGATTTTTTCAGCGTGCCCACCAATCCTTCGCTTACCATATCCATGTCGATGCCGGCCTTCAGGGCCATAGCCGACACCTGTTGGAGGTCCCCCAGGCCGTGATCGATCATTTCTTCAACGGCGGTATAATCCGTCACGACGAATCCATCGAATCCCCATTCATCGCGCAGTACGGTTTGGTAGAGGTATTCGTTGGCACTGGCCGGCACGTAATCCACCACGTTGAATGCAGTCATCACCGAGCCTACGCCGGCATCGATGGCAGCTTTATACGGCGGCAGGTATTCGTTGTGCAGGCGCACCCGGCTCATATCCACGGTGCCGTAGTCGCGCCCGCCTTCCGGAGCGCCGTAGGCAGCGTAATGTTTCACGCAGGCCAGCATGGTAGTTGGGTCGGCCAGGTCATCCTGCTGGTACCCCCGAACCATCGCCTCCGCGATCCTGGCGCCCAGGAACGGGTCTTCGCCGCTGCTTTCGGCAATACGGCCCCAGCGGGGGTCGCGAGATACATCAACCATGGGGGAAAAATTCCACATGATGCCGTCGGCCGTGGCCTCGCGGGCAGCCGTCCGGGCGGTTTCTTTGATTAGTTCAGGATCCCAGGTGCAGGACATGCCCAGCGGGATGGGGAAAATAGTCTGGTGCCCGTGAATGACATCCATGCCGGTTAGCAACGGGATGCCGAGCCGGCTTTCTCTGACTGCAATTTCCTGGATTTTGCGCATCTTGGCCGCGCTGCGGGAACCGAAGATGCCGCCCACCTTGCCGTCTCTGATCTTTTGCTCGACATCCTTGCTGATGACCGAACCCGTAACCGCACCGCCCTGGGTAGCGAGGTTGAGCTGGCCGATCTTCTCTTCCAGGGTCATCTCCGACATAAGCGAGTCGACGAACAGCGAGAAGGATTCGCCCTTGTATTGGGAAAACATCCAGGATAAATAATCCGGCTCGGCAAAAGCCGGGTCCCAGGCGTTGTGGTTGGCTTCAGGAAACAGCGTGATCTTGGCCAAGCCCCCTTCCTGTTGGATGGCATTCAGCATGCGGATGGAAAAACCGGGCGGAACCACATCGTCCTTCATCCCGTGGAAAATCCAGATGGGAATATCCGTCATGGCCAACGCTTTCTCCGGAGCGCCTCCGCCGCAGATTGGCGCCGCAGCAGCGATTTTTTCAGGCATGCGCCACAAGAGCTCGAACGTACCCATGCCCCCCATCGACAGGCCGGTTACATACAGCCGGTTCTCGTCGATGTAAGGCTTGGCGAGTTCCTGGCCGACCAGGCCCATTACGGCAGCCAGAGAAAGCGTCGGCGGGCTGTCCGCCGGGAAGGTAAACTGCAGGGAGCCATCGTCTTCCTGTATCCGGTCGACACTGGACCAGTAATCCGTTTCCGGGCACTGCGGAAAAAGGACGACAGCCGGATATTTGTGCAAAGAATCCAGGAACAGCTTGCTCCCATGCACCAATTGCTTTTCATTGTCACTACCGCTTTCCCCTCGCCCGTGCAGGAAAAGTACCAGCGGATAGCGTTTATTCTCATCGAAATCATGGGGATAGAGGATGCGGTAATTGAGCGTGTACCCCTCGTGCTGGCGCTGCTCATATAAATATTTTCCTGTTTCCATCTGCTGGCCCCAGGCTAATTGGCTCATTAAAAATAAAGCGACTAAAAGGATAAAGGCACGGTTCATTGTGTTGGTTTTATTTTGTTTGAATGTCCAGTTTTTTTAGGCCTTCCTGGATTTCCGGCGCCGACATGAAGAGATCCCAGATCAATCCCGACCGATAATTCTCGATCATCACCGGAATGGGCAACTGGTCGATGGCCAGGTATCGCGGCAGATACCAATCCGATTCGACGCTGAATGCATCGTAGGGGCCGTAAGTGCCGATATACTCGGGGTGATCCTTATATATATGGCGGAGGAACAACATACTTTCATCGGGCGTATAAGGAAACGAGGACAGCGCGGCTGTCGGCGAGATCACCCCCAGGTCTCTGGACGGCCGGTGAGCGCTATAGCCGGTGATGGAATAGCTCGCGGTTAACCCCCAGCATTCTTCCGAATAACCGGCATATCCCCGGGGGTTATCCCTGCAGTAGGCATGGTGGATCAGGGCATGATTGCGGTTTAGGCGCCAGTAATCGGCATAGGAATCCTGCAATCCCCTCGGATCAAGGCCCATAAACGAATAATGTGCCCAGAACAGCGGCCCGACTGGTATGGCTTCTTTCCCATTATGCTCAAGCACGACGTCGTAACCATAGGCGCTTTCATTGGACACAATATCGCCATTGCGCATATAGCCTTCGTGAAAACAGGCCGGCCCGGCCGGGTGGGTAGGGGAAGCAGCAGCCAGGATATACATGATGGTACACTCATTATAGCCCGTAACGGCAAAGTCCATCCGCCATTCATGCTCGGGCGACCAGTGCCAGTACAGGACGTGCTCTCCCCGGGTGTACCACTGCCAGTCCACTTCCTTCCAGAGCCGGTCCAACAGGGTTGCCAGCTGCCGGTCCTTGCGGTTGCCGCCCTGAAAATACTGGCGGGCAACAATCAATCCCTGCACCAAAAAGGCCGTTTCCACCAAATCCCCACCGTCGTCGTAGCGGCTGAACGGTTTTACCCTGCCGGAAGGATGCATCCAATGGGGCCAGGCGCCGTGGAAGCGGTCCGCTTTCTGAAGCCATTCGGCCAGGTGTTGCAGGCGTTTACGGCCGTCTTTACGGGTGATAAAACCACGCTCTATGGCGGCGATCGTGGCCATGATGCCAAAGCCGGTGCCGCCGGAGGTGACCACATCGGCATCGTCATGGGGGTAAATGCCGTCTTCGTGGATGCGCTCTCGCGCGGCGCCAGAGACGGGCTCGCCGCCCTCCCAGAAGTAGTTAAAGGTCTCTTGTTGAACCCGATCGAGCAGGGCTTCATCGTTTAGAAGCCCCTTTGGCTGTGCGATAACGGCCGGGCTGGACAATAAGGAAGCGGATATCAGGAGTATGTTGGCGATTCGAACCATGGCGATAATTTGGTTTTCCTGAATTACAGGCCGACAGAATTAAGTAAGCGGACACAATTAGCGTTACAATATAACAATATAGCCATATAATAATTACCTCAGGAACACAGCTGCCGGGCCACGCTTTCGAAGCAGCATTTGTTACAATAAATGTGTCCAGCTACTTCAGTACATGAATCCCAGCTCTTCCAACCCCTGCCTTACCTCCGGCGCCGTCATAAACAGATCCCACAGCAAGCCGGTCCGGTAATTTTCGATCATGCAGATGACCGGCCCCTGATCAATGGCCAGGAAGGAACCGGCCTCCCAGTTGTTGCCCGGATGGAAAGCGTCATAAAAACCGTATTCCCCCCATAGCCGGTCGCCCAAATCGTAATAGAAATGCCGGATGGCTGCCAGGCTTTCCTCCGGCGTATAGGGTATAGACGATACGGCGGCCGTAGGCGTGATGACGCCCCGGTCATTCGTCGGGCTGTGGGCGGTATAGCCGACGTAGCTGTCGCTGGCAGTCAATCCCCAGGACTGGGCAGAATATCCGTAGTACCTCTTCGGATTCTCCACACAGTACTGGTAGTTGATCCGGGAGTGGTTGACGTTCTGTGTCCAGTAGTTGGCGTACTGGTCTTCCAGATTGCGCGGGTCGAGGCCCAGATAGGAGTAATGGGCAAAGAAGAGCGGCCCGCCGTAGTCCGATCCCAGCGGCAGGGTAATGCCGAAATAGGACTGCCCATTGGCCATAGCCCCGGAGCGGCCATAGCCGGAATGGTAGGTGGCGGCGCTTATGGGATGGGTGGGCGAGGCAGCCGCCAGGACGTAAACGATCTGCGTCTCGTTATGCCCGCTTATTCTCAGGTTGATCTGGAATTCATTATCGGGCGACCAATGCCAGTACAAGGCTTCATTTTGCCCCTTGGTGTACCAGTCCCATTCCACTGCTTCCCAGAGGGTATTGATGCGGCCGATCAGCCCGGTTTCCTGGGGGGCTTCCTGCAATAAATATTGCCGCACCGTGAGCAGACCCTGCACCAGGAAGGCTGTTTCTACCAAATCGCCACCGTTGTCGCGCTGGCTGAAAGGGATAACGGCCCCCGTCTGCCCGTTGATCCAGTGCGGCCAGGCACCGTGGAAACGATCTGCCGTTTCCAGGAAGCCGACAACCTGCTCCCAGCGCTCCAGCGCTTCCCCCAGGGTAATGAAACCGCGCTCGGCCGCCACAACCATAGCCATCAGGCCAAAACCGCTGCCCCCGCTGGTGACGGTGTTGCCACTGGTATTGCGCTCGCGGGCCATGCCGCAATCCGGGTGGCCAAAGTCCCAGAAATAGCGGAAGGTTTGTTCCTGAATGGCGGTCAGCAGTTCTTCGTCCGACAGGAACGGGAAATCGGGCGTGGCGGAAGGGCCGGTGAAAAAAGTCAGCTCCAGCCCATCAAAATCGCGGCCGGCAGCTTCGCCCAGGCCTGGCGCGAAGGTTATTTGGTGGGTAGTGAAATCTTTGAGGTTTTCCGTGAACTGGAGTTGAAAAACCGTATCGCTGAGGGCCGCAATACTAAAATCCATATTTTCCCGGCCTTCAATCGAAATATGCGCTTTCAGGTTTTGGGGGCTGGCCGCCGGCGGGTGAGAAAAAACGATCTCCATCGGCCGGCTGACGCTGACACCGGTATTGAGCGCATCGGCATCCAGCGCAAAGAGAATGGTATCTGCCTTAATACGGGTTATCCGAAGGGGTTGCCTGACGATGCTAAAAGAAAGCACCAGTTCCTCCAGCGTTGCGGCTTCCGGACTGGATAAGCCGCTATTAGAACGGAGGGTGTACGTTGCGCCTTCCACCCACACCTGATTGACGGAAATGGTGACCTGATTGCCCGGGGCATTCCAGACTTCGTAATGGTCGAGTACCGTCCCGCCTGTGCTCACTTGAAACAAGTCAGAAGTAGTCCGATCCACCGGGGCAGAAAAACCGAGAAAAATGGCGCCTTGCCCCTCCACCGCATTATTATTGAGAATGGACTGGCTGCCCAGGCGGGCAAAAGTCAGTTTAAGGTTTTCTTCGGGCGTTGGCTCCCCGCCATCCTTTTTACAGGAATAAAACAGCACGAAGCTCAGGAGGGAAAAGAGGGAAATGAATCTTAAGGGCAGGGAGGTTTGAATCATGGCAACTGGAAAATAAAGTTGAAAATGCCGGGAACCGGCGACACCGGTTCCCGGCATTTGAAGGATCGTCAATTCTCGTCGGCAATGATCTGGCCGATTTCCTCCTGGGTCAGGGCTTTGTTAAACAGGCGGAGTTCATCCATGTAGCTGAGGTCCGACCAGTGGTCCCAGCCCGTGAAGTGCGGAGCGCCGGACATGATGGAGATCGAGCTGCAGTCGGTCCAGTCGATGCCTCCGAAATCGCCTTCGGCGGCAACCTCTCCATCGATGTAAACAGCGCATTTGCTGCCGGAAATGCTGAAGGCGAAGTGGTGCCACTCATCGTCAGGGACGACATCCGCTGCGTCGCCGCCGTCGAACCAGTTGTCTCCTGTGCCGTTGCCGGCGTTGAGCTTAAAGCGCTGCTCCCCACCCGCATCCTCGCGGAAGAAGCGGAAGCCGCTGGTCCGTTTGTTCTCGGCGCCCGGGTTGTCAGGGTCCGGCGGGCCGATAACCAATATGCCGGCCCGGTTCGGGTCGGGGTTGATCTTCATCCAGAACGCGGCGCTGAACTCGTCGCCCAGCAGCCCTTCCGTAGAGAAAGTAAGGTAGGAATCGGCAGCGCCGGCATAAGCGTCGGCGCCGACTTTGCCCTCGCCGGCAAAACCCGGGGTGCCGACGACTGTCACCATCTGCCCGCTCACCAATTCCCGGAAAATGCCGTCATTAAAGCCGAGATAGAAGGTCTCGCCGTCGTACTTCGGCGTGTAACTGCCGCCACCGCCTTCCGTAGCGATAATAGCCCTGATCTCCGACTGCGACAGTTTGCGGTTGAAGATGCGCAGTTCGTCCATGAAGCTTTGGTCCGAAAAGTGGTCCCAGCCGGTAAACCGGGGCGCGCCTGACATAATGGAAAGGATATCGCAGCCCGTCCAGTCCACGCCGCCATCCAGTACGTCTTCCTTTACGATCTCTCCGTCGATGTAGACCGCAGCATCCGTACTGGAAATGGTGAAGGCAAAATGGTGCCAGTCGTCGGTGTCCGGAACGACATCGGCAGCGTCGCCGCCGTCGAACCAGGAATCGCCGTCACCCCGGCCGACATTGAGCTTGAAGCGCTGCTCGCCGCCGGCATTCTCCCGGAAGAACCGGAAACCGCTGGTCCGGTTGTTGGGGGCGGTGGGATTGGCCTCATCCGGAGGGCCGATGACCAGTATGCCTGCCCGGTTGGGAGTGGCATTGACTTTCATCCAGAACACGGCGCTGAATTCGTTGCCCAGCAGCCCTTCGGTCGGGTAGGTCAGGTAAGATTCCGCAGCACCCTTATAGGCATCCAGGCCGACGACGCTCTCGCCGGCAAAACCCGGGCTGCCGACCACGGCCGGCTGCTTGATGTTCACCAGGTCGATGAAATCGCCGTCGAACGGCATATAGAGCACCTCGCCGGCATAGAGCGGCGTGTAGGCCGGTTCTTTGGTAAAATTGACGGTGGCAGAGTTGGTTTTGCCGTTCGTATCCGTCGCCGTAATGGTGATGGTGTGCATTCCGTCGGTCACTTGTTCATAGAGAAACTCGCCCACATACCGGCGGTAATCGATGAAGTCCTGGAATGAGGCGATTTGCGAACCGTCAAAACTAACAGACACCTCCGCAAGTTCAATATCGTCCGCAGCTTCAAACTTGATGTTCACCGAGGTAACAGCCTCCAGCACCTTGATAACCGAACCTTCCAGCGGGAAGGTGATCTTGACCTCCGGGCTGCTCTGGTCGGGGCCCGGGTCAACCTGCGAAATGGGGTCAATGCCCTCCCGTTCACAGGACAGGGCGATACCCGCCAGCATAAGCAATAAGAAAAATTTATTGATAAGTTTCATTTTTTCAACACTTTAGGTTAATTGACACAAAAATATCAAATGCCTGGACTCGACCTCAATCTAGCCCTTGTCCAAAACCGGCAATAAATCGACCTGGTTTTGCGGATAAGGCAGGTAAATCTTGTCGGTAGAAAACGTGCGCCCGTCGTAGTTGAGTTCGTCGTACCTTTCCCAGCGGATCAGGTCATAGTACCGTACGCCCCACTCCATGGCCAGCTCGGCAAATTTTTCGTCGATTACATTTTGCAGTGTCACGCCTGTGATTTGCGGCATGCCGGCGCGGGTGCGCACCAGGTTCACTGCTGCGTCGGCCGAAATAGCTGAGCTGGAAGCGCCCTGCAGGATAGCTTCGGCGTGCATCAGCAGGATTTCTGCGTAGCGGATGCAGGTGTAGTTTTTGTTATTGCTGTACCCCGTGCGGCCCGGCGTGATCTGGTTGGACGGCAGGTAGTGTTTGCCGCTGGCGAACTTAGCACGGGCATAGTCTTTGATCACGTCGCCATCGCGGGTGGTATTGGATACAAAGTCGGGAAGGTCAGCGTATTTGGGGTCTTGCTGCAGTTCCGCAATGCCGCGGTCGGTAAAGAGTACGCTCGTTTCCAGGCGGACCGTCTCGCCTCGGTCCAGCATGAACTTGATGAACTTGAAGCTCGGCTCATAGAAGCCCCAGCCGCCGCCGATGCCAGCCACAGCAGGCTCCCAGCCCTGGGGGCCGTAAAAGTCAAACAGGTGGAAATTGGCGTCGCCCGATCCCTGCCCGTAATCGGAGTATTGCAATTCGAGGATATTTTCCCGGTTCAGCTTGCCATTCAGCTTGAACAACTCGTAGAAATCCGGTTCCAACTGGTACACGCCGGAGTTGATGATCTCCGAAGTAGCGTCGGCCACCGCCTGGTAGTTGCCGAGTTCCTGCTCTGCCATAGCCTTTATGGCAAGGGCCGTATAGCGGTTCACGCCACCGGGCACATCGGTGCGGTCGGCCGGATGGACCGTCGGCAGGTCCGGAATAGCCTCATCCATCAAATCCGAAATATATTGCATCACCTCATCCTTGGTTGACAACTCTGCCACCAGCAGGTCCGTGGGGTCAGCGGTCCGGGGGATCAGCATGTCGCCCCATACCCGCGACAGGTGAAACAGGAGGAAAGCGTTGAGCGTATTGACCTCGGCAATGTACTGGGCTGCCAATGCAGCGGGCGCGCCGGCTTCGCGGTACAGCTCGATCTGCTGGATGGCCGTCTTGCCGGTATAGATATCGTTGAAATTCAGCTGCCACAACGAGTTGTACATCCAGTAAGCCTGGTCATAGACAAACTTATCTGTGGCGTCAAATGGCTGCTGGTCACCCAGCCCGCCGGCGTTGACATCGTCGCCGCGGACAGCAATCAAAGGGATGGTTTCCCAGCCGCGCGAGTAAAAATCAGCGTACACGCCGATCAGCGGAAGTATCATATTGTCTGAAATGGTGTAATCGATCTCCTGGTTAAAAGTCCGGTTCAGGGCCGGCTCGTCCAGGTTTTCTTCGCAGGCCGGCAACACCAGCAGCAGCAGGGCCAGCAGGCTAATGCCCAGGTTATATTTGTTTAAGATCTTCATCAGATTGTTATTTTATATAGTTTACATTAAAATTTGACATTTAGCCCAACCGTATATACAGCGGGGATCGGATAGGTCTGGCGGTCCACGCCGTCGGGGATTTCGGCGGTGAAGCCGTTATAATCGAATACGCTCAGCGGGCGGTCGGCCGTGAAGGAAACCCGGAAATCCGGAGCGCCGGCGCCAAAGACTTTCTCTCCCTGGACGTTATAGGCCAGTTGCACGTTCTGGATGCGCCAGAAGGCGCCGTCGTCCACCCAGTAATCGCTGAGCCGCTGGTTCCACCCCTTGCGGATGCCCTTGCTGGAAGGAAAACTGTTTGTGGTGCCTTCTCCATGCCAGCGGTTTTGGGCCAGTTCGGCGTCCATGTTGGTGTCGTTGGTAAAGATCACCTCGCCGCGGCGGCGGTTCAGGATTTTGTTGCCGGACTGGCCAAAGAAGTGCGCCGACAGGTCGAAGCCCATATAGCTGATCCCCAGGTTGGCGCCGAACATGAAGCTCGGCAGGTAAGAACCCAGCACGACGCGGTCGTCGGCATCGCTTACGCCGTCTCCGTTCTGGTCTACATACTTAAGGTCGCCGGGTTCCAGATTGTTCGCAACGGCAATCGGGTCGGCATCGATCTCCGCCTGGTTCTGGTAGACGCCGGCGACTTCCCAGCCGTAGAAGGCCAGCAGCGGTTCGCCCACGATGGAACGCTGGCGGAATTCCGCCGTGCCGCCATCGATATACGTTTGGCCGAACAGGTCGCGCACTTCATTCTTCAGGGTGGTGATGTTGCCGCCGACGCTGTAACTCAGGCCGAAGGAGGTGCGGTTGTTCCAGTTGAGGGCCATTTCAAAACCGGAGTTGCGGATTATGCCCACATTCCGCAGCACCGTTCCGCCAATGGCCGGGATGTTGACCCGGATGGCCGCGTTCCTGGTATCGCGGATGTAGTAATCGGCTTCGAAGGACAGGCGGCTGCGCAGGAACTCGGCGGTCAACCCGACGTTGGTCTCCTCCACCACTTCCCAGCGCAGGGCTGAAAAAGTATTGGAGGTCTCAGTGCCGCTGTACTGCGTGTCGCCCAGAGAAGTCGTTACTACCGTGGTGGTGGTAGCGCCGTCGCTGGCCTGGATGCGGTCGTTGCCCAACTCGCCCCAGCTGGCGCGGAATTTCAGGTAGTCGATGCCGTTGACGTTAAAAAAGTTCTCTGAGGAAAGCACCCAGCCTACGCCGACTGTGGGGAAATAGCCCCATTTTTCCTGGTACTTGCTGCTGCCGTCGGCGCGGTAAGTGCCATAGATCAGATACCGGTTGTCGAAGTTGTAGGCTACCCGGCCAAAGTACGAGATGCCATAAAAGCGGCTGCCGTTGTCGCCGACATTATTGCGGTCAGTATCCAGGGTTTCGGCCTGGTCGATGAACCATGCGGCTTCCTGGTCGACCGGGAAGTTCAGGGCGCGCACCTCCAGCTGGTCGTAGGCCTCGTCGCGATAGGAGGTGCCCAGCATGGCGGTCAGGTTGTGGTTGCCGTAGCTGTCTTCAAAAGTCAGGATATTATCCCAGATTTGGTTGAAGTAGTTCTCATTGTTCCGGTAGATCACCGAGTTTTCCTGTTGGAAATTGTTGCCGATAAAGTACGGGAAGTCCAGGTTGCGTTGATTGAGCGTGGTCAATGAACTGTTGTAAGCAGACTTGAAGGTCAACTTGTCCGGCAGGATGTTAAACTGTACATAGAAGTTGCCCAGCAACTTGCGGACTTTCTGCTCATCCCGGTTGAATTCGGTAGCCACCAGCGGATTCTGCCCGCCACGGTAGCCTAAATCCTGGGCGTTGGCCAACTGCAGCGGTTCGGCGTCGGTATTCTTTTCATCGAACACCGGCATGATGGGCACGGCATAATAAGCCCGGAACCAGGCGCTGTTGTCTGGCAGGAAGCGCGTGCCGTTGCTGATGATCGCATTGCCGCCGATGGTGAACCAGTCGGTTGCTTTAAAGTCGATCTTGGTCCGCAGGTTGAAGCGCTCGAAATCGTTCTTCATGTCCAGGATGCCTTCCTGCATGAAGTAGCTGGTACCGATCGAGTAGGCAGCCTTGTTGCCGCCGCCGGAAACATCGACGCTGTGGTTCGTGATCGGCGCATCGCGCAGGATGACGTCGTACCAATCCGTATTGACATCCGGCACGTTCGGGTTGATCCGGCTGCGGCCGTAGCGCTGCATGGCGTTCTGGATAAAGGTGGCATCTGCTTCCGAGCCGGATTCCAGGGCCATGGTCGTGAACTGTTCGGCGTTGGCCATCTTCAGCACGTTCTGGGCCCGCTGTACGCCATAGTAGCCATCGTAGGTGATCCGTGCCGGCGAATCGTAGCTGCCGCCTTTGGTTTCGATCAGCACCACGCCATTGGCGGCGCGCACCCCGTAGATGGCGGCGGCGGAAGCATCCTTCAGGACGGAGATCGTTTTGATGTCGTTGTTGTTCAGGAAGTCGATGTTGTCGAAAAACATGCCGTCCACCACAAAGAGCGGCGCTTCGTTTTCGCTGCCGGGGTAGGACCCCACGCCCCGAATCCGCACTTTGGGCGCATCCCCCGGAGAACCTGCGCTGACGACCTGCAAGCCGGCCACCCTCCCCTGCAGGGCCTGCATGGGCTGGCCGGAGGGCGTCTTCTCGATATCTTCAGCCCGGACCGTAGCAATGGAAGAGGTCAGGTCTTTGGATTTCTGCGACCCATACCCTACTACGACTATTTCTTCCAGCAGCTCGGCGCTCTGGCTGAGCTCGAAATCCAGCGTAGTTACTGCTCCTAAAACATAGGTCAACGGCTCGTATCCGGTGTAGGACACCACGATCGTATCCCCCACATTGGCCCGCAGCTCGAACCGGCCATCAAAGTCGGTGATCGTGCCCGAGGCGTCTTTCTTGTTGAGGATGTTGACACCGATGAGCGGTTCGCCGCCTTCTTCGGTCACCACCCCGGTGTAGGTCGTTTCCTGCGCCTGGGCGGCACCCCATGCCAGAAGGCACAGGAAGATAAAAAGCAATTTGGTAAAAAGTTTCATCTCTAGTTTGATTTGGTGAGCGTTATTATTGAATGCATGGTAACAGCGTACTTCACAAAGGCATCAGGGCATACTCCGCCCTCCACTCTTTTTTTACAAGCCGGAGGCAAGAGCACGACATCTTGGGTATCCAGAATGGTTTAATGGTATAAGCGCATGCGAAGAATGCTTCGCAGGTATTGCGCCCTGCGGCGAAGCGAGGGCGGTGTGTGACGATCCAGATATTGCCCGGCACGAGCCAGGCAGCCTGCTCATCCGGGGTTGAAATTCCCATGCTTATTTGGCGGTGGGCAGGCCAGACATAATTTAAACACAATAGATGCAAACCGAGGCAAAACAAAGTTACCAATCAAAAACTTGTTATCCTAAAATCCAACCTCATTTTTACTACGCCAAACCCATTTTTTTGCTACTTCCCTACCCGGAGAAGGGGTTTAAAATGAATTGAAAATCAACCGGTTGAATTATTAGGATGCTTTCTTGTGG
This sequence comes from Phaeodactylibacter sp., assembly GCA_024102975.1. Lineage (GTDB taxonomy): Bacteria > Bacteroidota > Bacteroidia > Chitinophagales > Saprospiraceae > JACJXW01. The sequence goes on from JAGFJD010000648.1 coordinate 12,635, forward strand.
CAGAAAACCAGGTTTATGCCACCTCACCAGGGGATCAAAACTGCATGAGAAACTCCGTCAGGTTTGCTTCCGGCCCGAGCCCCATCTTCCGGCGAAGCCGGTACCGTTTATTTTCCACCCCCCTCAGGGAAATATTGAGCAAAGGAGCGATCTCCTTGGAAGAAAGGTTCATCTTCAGGTAGGCAGCCAGGCGCAGGTCGCCCGGGGTGAGTTCGGGATATTGGCTTTTTAGCCGTTTGAAGAACTGGTCGTGCAACTGGTTGAAGTTGGACTCGAACACCCTCCAGTCTTCCTCGCTGCTGAGGTGGCTGTCGATCTGGCGGATCATCTTGTGGAGGTGCTGCCCGGTGCTTTCCGGCTCTTTTTTCTTTTTCATTTGGCTGAGCTCTTTCTTGAGCCGGATCAGCATTTCATTTTTGCGGACCAGTTCCATAGTGCTGTCTGCCAGTTTGCGGCTTTTGTTTTTAATCTCCGCCTGCAGCATCTGGTTCCTGGAATAGATTTTCTGCCGCTGCAATTCCCTTTCCTTTTTTACTTCCATCTGCCGTTTCTGCCGGGCCAGGCGGTTTTCATGCGCTTTGTACAACAGGCGCACCGCAGCGAGGAGCGCGGCAGCCAGCACCAGCTTAAGCCATATAGCCTGATACCAGTAGGGCCGGATCACAAAGATAAAGGAGGCCGCCTGGCCCGGAAGCTCCGGCTGCACCTGGAATTCGTACCTGCCGGGAGGAAGGTTGGTGTACTCCCGGGGCATCGCTCTCCCGAATTGCCCCCAGTCCTGCTCGAACCCCAGGAGCCGGCACCTCAGGTTGATGTGCTGCGCATAAAAAGGCAGGCCGAAAAAAAAGCGCAGGCTGTTCTCCGGGGGATTCAGCACCAGCGGCCCCTCCAGGGCGTCGGCCACGTGAATGGCCCGCCCCCGGCCCTTCACTTCTACCGTGGAGAAAACGGGCTTCGGGACCGCCAGATCTCCTATATCCCTGACCTGCCGGGTATTGAGGACAACATAGCCGTCCTCGGTGCCGATGAGGTAAAGCGAATCATTGAGGCTAATGATGTGTTCATCGGAAGCAATGAGGGAGACATCGAAATAGGCACGGGCACCCCGGCCGATGTATTCGGTATAGTGGGGAAACAACTTGAACAAATCGCCTCCCCGGCCCGGAACCCACTTCAGGGCGCCCCGGTATCCGGGAAAAGCCTCCTCTTCCGATAGGGGATGGATTTCCGCCGCCCGGACATCGTAAGCCAGTTTGCCGGAATCCGGCCAAATGTAGGCTTTGCCCGCCCAGGAGGTAATGCCGGCCCTGAGCTTTTCCAGGGGTGGCAGCCCTTCCGGCACCGGGAGGGCTGCCGGCCTGACTTCCGTAAATTCATTATTGAAAAGCAGGCAGAACACCCCCTGGTGGGGATGAGCGGCCCAAAGCCTGCCCTGCGGGTCGAAAAAGGCATCTTTGGCCGAAGCCTCAAAACCTCTGACGGTATGAGCATAAGCCCAGTTGCCCCGGCCGTCGTCGCGCAACACGGCCAGCCCGGTGTAAGTGGCCAGCAACAAAAGGCTGTCCCGGAACGGGACGTCCAGGATGTGATACACCCCGGTCTCGGCATAAAGCCTCCGGACGGTATTGCCGCCGATAAGCAGGACGCCGTCATTGTGCGCGCAGAATATCTGGCCATCGCGCACTTTCAGTTCCCAGGCCTGCCCCTGAGTATCCGGCACCAGCTCAAAGGCATCATCGCGCAGCGCTGGCCAACGCTTGAAGAACACGCCCTGGTTGGTGCCGATGTAGAGCTTGTCCTGAAAGAGGGCAGCGGCAAAAACCGAGCCCACCTCCCCTTTTTTGTCGGAGAAATAGGACAGGGAGGAATTGGTGACGATGAGGTCAATACCCTTATCCAGACCCGCCCAGAGATTGCCGGCATCATCTTCGAAAAGAGCCAGTACGGTATTGTTCTGCAGGCCGTTTTCCTGGTTGATGTGAAACAGGAGAGCCCCTTCCGGGCTGACGATGTAGACGCCGGACAGGATGGTGCCGAAAGCAAAATTGCCGTTGCGCAACCGGATGCCTTTGTTGACCTGTACCGACTTCAGTTCCTGGTTCAGGGCCCCGCCCCACGGCTGAAGCCCGCCGGCCGAATACCGGTAAAGGCCGTCGTCCTGAGTGGCGGCAAGAAAAGCGGATCCTTCCAGCGGCAGGATGGTGGCCACTCTTTTGCCCGCAAGCGATTCGCTGCCCGGCAGGAACTCAAACCGGCCATCGGGCAGATACTCGTACAGGCCTTCGTAGATCACCGGCGCCAGGATGCGGCCTCCCACCTCCCGGAGGAACATGGTGTTTCCCGGAGGGACAACCACCTCCACCCGGCCTTCCCAATAGCGATATACCGTGGAAAAGGACTGGAAGAAAAGCCCCCTGCCTGTGGGCAGGAAATGCCAGATTTCTTCCCGGCGGGCCTTTTCATAATCCACCTGATCCAGCAGCGAATGGTATTTGAACTGCCCGTGCCCATCCGGCGCCCAATACCCGGCTTTGGCATATCCCCCAACAAAAACACGCCCGGCGGCGTCGCTGGCCACCGCCCTGGCCAACCGTTGCCCCGGCGTGGAAAAGCATTGCCAGTTGGCGCCGTCGTACATCAGCAGGCCGCCCGAATTGCCGAAATACATCCGCTTGTCCGGCCCCTGGCAAATGCTCCAGTTCTGGTTCTGAGCATTGTATTGCTGCTTGGTGAAATGGGCCACCCGGGGCACTTCCGCCGGATAGCCGGGAAAGGGAAACAGCGCCGACAGGACAAAGGCAAACAAGATGACTTCGCCACGCCTTTGGGTGAACAGTTGCATGGTTATATGGCTATATTGTTATATGGCTATACAGGCAAAACAACAACACCCTTTTACTCCCCGACGATCCCGCGGATATTCCAGTTGACGCTCACGGCCCCGCCGGTGCGTTGCACATAAGGAATCCATTGCCCGTCATTGCTGGAAAACAACCAGTCGCCCCCCGCCACATTGGGCCCGGCGTCACAGCCGATGGATTGCTGGTCGACCGGATGAGTAAAGGCGATGCTGATCCACAGCTCCTGCCCGTCAATGGATATGGGGTCGCGCAGTTCATGGACATTCCAGCCGGATTGCACCCGCGCCGTCACGTCGGCCGAGTAGAGGCGTTGCCCCGGTTCGCCGTTGACTTCCGGGCCGTAGATCCTCACCCGGCAGGCAGAAGGAGGGATGCCCATAAACCAGGTGACCTCCTTCAGTTTTTTGCCCTGGAACCGGCTGGTTACAGAAGCGGGAAACCGGGCCGCTGCTTCGTAGTCGGCGGCAGCCAGCAAGGGCCCGGTATCATTGGGGCCATCGTAGCTCAGGTCATCCTCGCCGGAAGGGACGTCGTCTTTCCCGCAGGACAAAAGGGCCAAACAGGCCAGTACCGATAAAACAAAAATCCTTTTCATAGCTTGGCATTTAAGATGAACGGGCGCTTCCGGACCGGCAGCGCCCGGCTCAAATATACGATTACCGGATATAAGACCTTGTCCGCAAAAGACCTAAAGTTGTGTTAATAACCTTCAGGAGGACATGCATCAGGGGCCCGGACGGATGACTCCAGGTTCTGTTTTGCGCTGTCAGCGCCAAATACTTCCGAAAGTAATCCGGGGAAACTTTTCCACGCTTATTTCCATAGATTTTTTGATAATTTAAAGAAAAAAAATACTTTTACACTGCAAAAGCAGACCACTGGACATTTTGGGGGCTACTTGTGTAAAGGTGTGAAAGTGTAAACGTGTAAATGATTGGGAGCCAATTTCTTTTACACCTTTACACGCTTACACTTTTACACGGGCCAGAAAATG
>JAGFJD010000036.1 GCA_024102975.1 Phaeodactylibacter sp.
ACTCTCCCCCGGCTGCCGTGAAATACCCTTTCACCTGCCGCCACCGCTGCGCCGGGGCCAGCAGGAGGCTTTCTCCCCGCAGCGGCAGGTATTTCAGCGCCTTGCTGCAAACCTGCTCCTCGCCTGGTTCTTCCGTAGAAAAGAAAATGCCCATTTCCGCGAGAGGGAAAGTACTGATCTCACTCGCCAGGCGCACGTACAGGCTTACTTCGTAGCGCTCGCCGGCCGTAAGCGGTTCTGATAACCGTCCGCAGATGTATTCCCGGCTGTTGCGGCATTGCCAGCGGGAAGCGCCCAGGCAGGCGATGCCCAGGTAGGCTTCCCCTTCGAAGGAGTGAGCTGTCCGCTCCAGCCCGCTGTTCGTATTGCGCTCCGGATGAGCGGCATTGTAATAATCGGGCGTGCCGCCGACGGCTTTCCAGGGGCCTTGTTGGAGGGAAGGGGCGGCGTCCTCAAAACCGGGGCTTACCACCAGGTTCTGGCCCGGGAGCGGCCGGACAGCAAAGCACAAGGTGATCCATAGCCCAGCCACCACCTGCATTTTTAAGGCGTACGGAACGACGCCGGAAGGTGTCTTCATGAGCGCGGTTTAGCACTTAATGCTCCTCCTCCCCAAAGGTTACACAGATGGGGCGTTCAACAACTGCCGAACCCGGAAAAACGTTATCTTTGAAGCATGAAATATCCGATCGGCATACAGGACTTCAGAGAGCTGCGGGAAGGTGGCTACGTTTACGTAGATAAAACGGCATATATCCATCGAATGCTGGCTGGAGGGAAATACTTCTTCCTCTCCCGCCCGCGCCGTTTCGGCAAATCACTACTGCTCTCTACGATAAAGGAGCTGTACGCCGGCAGCCGGGAACTATTCGAAGGCCTGTGGATCGAAGATAAATGGGACTGGGAACAAACCAACCCGGTGATCCATATCAAATTTGCAAGCTTCAAATATAAGAATAACCCGCTGAAAGCAGCTATTCAGGAAGGGCTGGCGCCGGAAGCAGCGCGATTGGGCGTAGAACTGGCGGAAGGCGATTTCATCAATCCACTGGAAGACCTCATCATTAAAGCACACCAAAAATACGGGCGAAAGGTAGCCTTACTCATCGACGAATACGACAAACCGATTATCGATTATCTGGATGATGTGGAAAAGGCCGAAGAAAACCGGGATACCCTCAAATGGCTGTATTCCATCATCAAAGACAGCGACCCTCATTTGGAACTGGTATTCATCACCGGTGTCTCCGCCTTCAGCAAGGTAAGCATCTTTTCGGACCTCAATAACCTGGAAAATATCACGTTGGCGCCTTCTGCCTACACGCTGCTGGGGCTCACCCAGGAAGAACTCGAAAGCTATTTCCCCGAACAACTGGCAACAATAGACACCGCCCGGATGAAGGCCTGGTACAACGGCTATTCCTGGGATGGGGAGCACCGGCTGTATAATCCTTTTTCCATCCTGCGTTTCCTGAAGTCGGGAGGTAAGTACGAAAACTACTGGTTTGAAACCGGGACTCCCACCTTTCTGGTCAAGGAAATGCGTAAACACCGGTACTACGACGCCGAAAGGGTAGAATCCTCTCAGCATCAACTCATTGCCTTCAATTTCGAAAACCTGGACCCCACCACCGTTCTTTTCCAAACCGGCTATCTGACCATTCAAAAGTATGTGCCGGAAGACCTGCTCTATACCCTCGACTATCCCAACATGGAAGTCAAACATTCCCTGCAGCAAGTCCTCCTCAATGAATACCTGAACTACCCTCGCCAAAGCGCCCTGCCCCGGGTAGTCGCCCTGCGCAATGCCCTCCGCCAAAAAGACATCGATGCGGTAGTAACCATCATCAACGCTGCTTTCGCGGAAATACCGGGCGAACTGTGGAAAGGAGAAATGGAGCATTTCTACCACGCCGTCACCCACCTGATGTTCTCCCTGCTGGGCACCTACATCCAATCGGAAGTGCGAAGCGCGAAGGGACGATGCGACGCCCTGGTGCAGACAGACGATCACATCTGCGCCTTCGAGTTCAAACTGGATAAAAGCGCTGAGGAGTCGTTGGCCCAGATCAGGGAAAAGGGCTACCTGGCGCCATATGCCAATTCGCCGAAGGAAAAGATCGCCGTGGGCGTCAATTTCTCCAGTGAAGAACGAAAGATAACGGACTGGAGAGTGGAGACCCTCGTGCCGCGATCATCCTGCCGCCGCAGGCAGTAGCCTGCTTTGGCAGGCGGAGGCCTGATCGCCCGGCTGCTTGCTTTTCCCCCCTCCTTTCCCTATTTTGTACCTTCTTTTCCCGCCCTGGCCCCCAACGAACAACTATCAACGGACAACCATTAACGAAACCACCATGCCAACCACCACCCACAGCTTACAAACCGAGATCGAAAAGAACCTGACGGCCGTCCGAACCGCCAGCCGCCGCCTCATCCGCCTCAGCGATGCCGATATCGCCGATATCCTCAACCAACTGGCGGCCCTGACGATGGACAACATCGATTTCCTCCTGGCTGAAAACAGGAAGGACCTCGACCGCATGGACCCCGCCAACCCCAAGTACGACCGCCTGCTGCTCAACGAAGAGCGCCTGCAGGGCATCGCCGGCGACCTGCGCAAGGTGGCGGCCCTCCCCTCCCCCCTCAACCAGGTGCTGGAGGAACGCACGCTGCCCAACGGCCTGCAACTGAGCCGCCTCACCGTCCCTCTCGGCGTCATCGGCGTCATCTTCGAATCCAGGCCCAACGTCACCTTCGACGTGTTCGCCCTCTGCCTCAGATCGGGCAACGCCTCCGTGCTCAAAGGCAGCCGCGACGCCCACTACTCCAACCTGGCCATCATCAGCCTCATCCACCGGGTGCTGAAGCCATACGGCCTGCAGGACGCCTGCTACCTCGCCCCCAGCGAGCGCGAGGCCCTGCCCCATATCCTGGAAGCCGTGGGCTACATCGACGTGGCCATCCCCCGCGGCAGCCAGGGGCTGATCGACTTCGTGCGGCAACACGCCAAAATACCGGTCATCGAGACCGGAGCCGGCATCGTACACACTTACTTCGATGAGAGCGGCGACCTGAAGAAAGCAGCGGCCATCGTCACCAACGCCAAGGCGCGCCGCGTCAGTGTCTGCAATGCGCTCGACTGCCTGCTCCTCCACCGCAACCGCCTGCCCGACCTGTTTAAGATCATGCAGCAACTGGGGCAGACCCACCGCTGCGAGGTGTTCGCCGATGAGGAAGCCTACAAAGCCCTGAAGTGCCACTACCCCGATGCGCTGCTGCACCACGCCGACGAGGATTCCTTCGGCACCGAATTCCTCTCCATGAAAATGTCCATTAAAACCGTGGATGGCCTGGATGAAGCGCTGGAGCACATCGCCCGCTACAGCTCCAAACACAGCGAGGCCATCGTAGCCGAAGACCCGGAAGTAGTGGACGCCTTCCTGAAGAACGTCGACGCCGCTGTCGTCTACGCCAATACCTCCACCGCCTTCACCGACGGCGCCCAGTTTGGCCTGGGCGCAGAGATCGGCATCAGCACCCAGAAGCTGCACGCCCGCGGCCCCATGGCCCTGCGGGAGCTGACGAGCTACAAGTGGGTGGTGCAGGGGGACGGGCAGGTGAGGGGGTAGGGATTTTTGATGTGCGATTTGCGATTTGAAGATGTTTGATGTTTCCAAACGGGCTGCCATCAGAGCACCGAAATCATAAATCAAACGTCACAAATCTCGCGTCAAAAATCTCAGGCGGCTGCTTCCGCCAGATTCGCCACTTTATTGAACAACCTCAGGACCAGCACCCCAAAAAAAACCAGGGGCAATAGTTTTTCCCACATGGAGGAGCGAGTTAAAGCGTTACTTGTCCCACCATGCAGGAAAACCTATTGCAACCAGGCAGAGCATTTATCCTGAAGCCTTACAAAAAGAAGCTAAAGCCGGCGCCAAGGCCGAAGACGCCCTGGATCAACCGGGAGTTATCCGGGGAATCCTTCTCCTTGTACTGCGACCGACGGTAGGCGACCAACAGGTCGATCGAAACTTTTTCATTCACAAAAAAAGCGCCGCCCACTGCCAGGCCGAACTTCAGGTTGTTCGCCTTGTCGTCCTTGCCGAAACTTACCTGGCCGACACTTACATCCGCCTGAAAAAAGGGACGGACGTTGTCTGTAGGGATATAATAGCGAAAAAAAGGCCCGACGGCGATGCTGGTGGTCGGGTCGTCGTCGTCCTCGCCTTTAAGGTAAACGAACGTCAGCTCTCCGCCGACCAGGAAATCCGTCGCCACAAAGGCGCCCATGCGGGGAGAAAGGTTGAAAACGGTCGTATTGTACGCATCGCTTTCAAAATTATCGGATTTATCCTTTGACGATGCAAACGCGATCCCCGCCGTGCTTGTTGATTCTACTCCGGAAACGATCCCGGTGCCCAGAAGCTGCGTGGAAGTACCCAGCATGATACCCCCTTCTTCGGTCTGGCCATTCGCAGTGAAAGCCAGGGTAAAAAGAGAAACTGCAAAAAACAATGCCTTTTTCATTTTATAAAGGTTTTAGTGAAAAATCAGGTAGGCCCTAACCGAAACAGAGACGGAAACAGGGTTGAGCTGACGAAGGAGACAGTTGCGGCAAAAAAAACGGCGCGGCTCATTCCGGCCCTTTAGAAGTATAGGATTAAATATAACCAAAATTGTTGAATTTCTACAATGTAGGACAGGTTCATATCTGGAGGGCTGGCTGGATTCATCGATCTCAGGCCCCCGACTCCCGGAAATGCAGCCAGGAATACCTGAAGGGGGCCTGAGTGCTTGTTTGGAGGTGGTCATTTGGGCTGCAAAAATCCGCTTTTGGAACCTCGCTTCAGCTGTTTTTTGGCCCGTAGCTCGGCTATGTGCCAAAAAATGAGCTTCGCGAGAACCCAAAATCAGCCTTTTTCGCTACCAAAGCACCACCTCCAAACAAGCACTGAAATCGAACAGGAGATAAAAACGGTGTTGGCCTGCTTCTATCGCCTTCCAATACGGGCCACCTAAAGGAAGCCCGCCCAAAAAAGAAGGCGTGGCCGGAGTCCCGGCCACGCCTTCTGGAGGTTGATATCAGCAAAAAAGTTCTCTCTCTTAAATACTATCTACTGTAGTTTTTCTTCTTGTCTTTCCCACTTCCCTCTTCCGACTTCCGCTTTCCCACTTCCGACTTCCCATCAATCATTCTCCAGCGCCGCCGCGCCGCCCACGATCTCGAGGATTTCGTTGGTGATGGCTTCCTGGCGGGCCTTGTTGTAGGAGATGCGCAGGTCGCGGAGCAGTTCGTTGGCGTTTTCGGTGGCCTTGTCCATGGCGGTCATCCGGGCGCCGTGTTCGGAGGCGTGGGTGTCCAGCAGGCACTTCTGGAACTGCGTTTGCAGGATGGTGGGCACCAGATACTGGAGCAGCTGCACTTTGCCGGGCTCGAAAATATAGTCGGCCAGCAGGTTGGCGCCTTCTTCCCGTTCGATCCTGGCCACGGGCAGGAATTGCTCGGTGACGGTATACTGGGTGGCAGCGTTCTTGAACTTTCCGTAAGCGATGTCGACGGCGTCAAACTCCTGGTTCTCGAACGCGTCCAGCAGGATCTTAGCCACTTTGGAGATATTCCCGAAGCTGAGGTCGTGGAACAGGTTGACGTGGTTCTTGTCGATCCTGGCGTCGGGGTAGCGCTTGCGGAAATAATCGAAGCCCCGTTTCCCGATACACATAATGGTCAGGTTGCCGCTGGCATAGGCGCCGGCGAACTTCGTCTCGATGGCATGGGCCGCAGCCTTGCAAATGTTGGTATTGAAGGCGCCGCACAGCCCCCGGTCGGAGGTCATCACCACGAGGCAGGCATTTTTCAGCTCCCGTTGCTGGCCGAACACCGTTTCCGCGTCTCCTTCCAGATTAGAGAGGATGTTGCGCAGCATGCCGTTGAGCTTCTCCGCGTAGGGGCGCATGCTCAGGATGGCGTCCTGGGCGCGGCGCAGCTTTGCCGCCGAAACCATTTTCATAGCTTTGGTAATCTGCTGCGTGTTCTGAACCGACCGGATTCGTTCGCGTACCTCTTTTAAGTTGGCAGCCATTTATCAAAATTTTCGGTGCCGCAGTATTTATGCCGCGACAAATCTGAGAATGAATTTCTTTTCCTGGCAACTGTTTCGGCATTTCGGTTTTACGATATTGCGGTCCGGCACCCTTACTCCCACAGAACCCTTTCCGGACCGGGCCAGGCGGCAGGCTCGCATCAGGCCAACCTCAACACCATAACACCGTAATACCTAAGCAGTCATTATTTCTGATACGGTTTGGACAGTTCCGCTGCCAGCGCTTCCAGCCTGTCCGTATCTTCTTTTTCCAGCTTGCCGGCTTTGAAGTTCTGAAGCACTTCGGGATGGCGCTGCTCCAGGGTATGGAGGAACACCTCTTCGAACTCCTTGACCTTGTTGACCGGCACGTAGCGCAGCCGGCCCTTGGTGCCCAGGTAGATGATAGCGACCTGTTTCTCCACGGACACCGGCGAGTACTGGGGCTGCTTGAGGATTTCCACGTTGCGCTTGCCCTTTTCGAGCACGGCGGTGGTAGCGGCATCCAGGTCAGAGCCGAACTTGGAAAAGGCTTCCAGTTCGCGGTACTGCGCCTGGTCGAGCTTCAGCGTGCCGGCTACTTTCTTCATCGACTTGATCTGAGCGGCGCCCCCCACCCGGGATACCGAGATGCCCACATTGATGGCGGGGCGGATGCCGGCGTTGAACAGGTTGGACTCCAGGAAGATCTGGCCGTCGGTGATGGAAATAACGTTGGTCGGGATGTAAGCGGAAACGTCGCCGGCCTGGGTTTCGATGATCGGCAGGGCCGTCAGCGAACCGCCGCCTCTCACCAGCGGCTTGCCGTCTTTGCCCCTGGCGGATTTCAGCACCTCGGGCAGGTCGTTCATCTGGCGGGCGATGTCGTCGTTCTCGATGATCTTGGCGGCGCGCTCCAGGAGGCGGCTGTGCAGGTAGAATACGTCGCCCGGATAAGCTTCGCGGCCCGGCGGGCGGCGCAGCAACAGGGATACCTCGCGGTAGGCGACGGCCTGCTTCGACAAGTCGTCATAAATGATCAGCGCCGGGCGGCCCGTATCGCGGAAGTACTCGCCGATGGTGGCGCCGGCAAACGGAGCGTAGAACTGCAGCGGCGCCGGATCGGAAGCGGAAGCGGAAACGATGATGGTGTAATCCATGGCGCCGTTGTCCTCCAGCGTCTTGGCCACATTGGCCACCGTCGACGCTTTCTGGCCGGAAGCGACATAGATGCAGTAAACCGGCTCCCCTCTTTCGTAGAATTCGCGCTGGTTGATGATGGTGTCGATGGCGATGGCGGATTTGCCGGTCTGGCGGTCGCCGATGATGAGTTCGCGCTGGCCGCGGCCGATTGGGATCATGGCGTCGATGGCCTTGATACCGGTCTGCAGCGGTTCGTTCACCGGCTGGCGGTAGATAACGCCCGGTGCTTTGCGCTCCAGGGGCAGCTCGTAGGTCTCGCCCTCGATGTCGCCCTTGCCGTCGATCGGGTCGCCCAGCGGGTTGACGACCCGGCCGACGAAGCCTTCGCCGACGTTGATGGATGCGATGCGGCCGGTGCGGTGAACGCGGGAGCCTTCCCGGATGCCTTCGCCCGGGCCCATGAGCACCACGCCCACGTTGTCTTCCTCCAGGTTCAGGACGATGGCCTGCACTCCGGTCTCAAACTCCACCAGTTCGCCGGCCTGGGCGTTGTTCAGGCCATAAACGCGGGCGATGCCGTCGCCCACCTGGAGGACGGTCCCGTATTCTTCCAGTTCCGTCGTCGAGCTGAAACCGGAGAGTTGTTGCTTTAATATTGCTGATATCTCATCAGGTTTTACATCAACCATTTTTCAGAATTTTATCACTGCCTGTGCAGTCGTTTTTATAAGAGAACTTGTCCTTTCTGTTGGTATCATGGTGTTCTAAGACCTTCCGCCTTTAGCTGGAAATGATCTTAGAAACGTAAAAATTTTCGCGAAAACCCTTTTTGAGCTGATCCAGTTTATGTTTGACGCTGGCGTCGTAAATCTTATCTTCGAATTCCACCACAAATCCGCCGATCAGAGCGGGGTCGACAGCCGCCACCAGTTCTACGTGTTCGTCGGTGGCGTTGCTGGCCTGCAGTTTATCGTGAATAGCCTGCTGCAGTTCTTGGGTAAGCGGCGAAGCCGTGGTCAGTTTCACCGTCGAAATATGCTTGAACTGCTTGTACTGCAGCAGATACTCGTCGGCAATTTCCGGCAGGTAAGCTTCCCGCCCCTTGGAGACCAGGATATTGAGGAAGGCCATAAACAGCTCGTTGAGCTTGTCTCCAAAGATCAGCTTCAGGATTTGCTTCTTCTTGTCAGCATGCACGATGGGGCTCTTCAGCAACAGATAGAGGTCGCGGTTCTTCACCAGAGCCTGGAACTGCCGGACATCATCGGTCACCACCTCCAGGTTGTCCTGGTCGATGGCCAGCTCGATCAGCGACTTGGCGTACCGGGAGGCTATTCTGTGTACAGACATATCTTTAAATATTGGGCAGGGCGCTTTCCGGCCAGCCAGGGGCTATTGCAGCCGGCGCCTTCCCTCCGGTAATGACTAATTCAATTTAATTTCGTCGACCAGCGACTTTACGAACTGCTCCTGCTCCTTGTCGCCTTTCAGCTGTTTGTGGAGTATCTTCTCGGCGATGTCGATGGAAATGAGGCCCAGCTGGTTCTTCAGGTCGACGATCATGGCCATGCGCTGGTTTTCGATGTCTTCCTTGGCGTCCGTGACGATCCGCCGGTACTCCTCCTTGGCCTGCTTGCGCGCCTCTTCGATAATGCTGTTCTTCGCCTCCTTGGCTTCCCGGAGGATAGCGACGCGTTCTTCCTGGGCTTTTTTGAGCAGCTCTTCGTTTTCCGCCTTCAGGTTGGCCATTTCCTGGCGGGCCTGGCGGGCTTCATCCAGGGAGTTTTGGATATCCTGTTCGCGGCGCTTCAGCGCGTTCTGTATAGGCCCGAAAGCCATGCGGCCCAGCGTGAACCACACCAGGAGGAAGATGAGGCTCGTCCAGAAGATCAACCCCGGATCGGGCTTGATGACGGAAAAGTCGGCCAGAAACAATACTTCGGTCATGATGGTAAAATTGAAATATATCAGTCAATCAATCATTCATTCAATCACTCATTCACTCATTCACTCATTCACTCATTCACTCCCCCCCTCAAGAGGCAGGCGGGCAGCCAATCGCTGCCGCCTTTCTCTTTTTGGGTTTTCGCTTGCAGCGCGGATCAGCCGGCCAGCAGGCCAACGACGATCGCGAACAGGGCGGCGCCTTCCACAAGGGCCGCCGTCAGGATCATGTTGTTACGAATATCGCCTACGGCTTCCGGCTGACGGGCGATGGCTTCCATCGCGCGGCTGCCGATCAGGCCGATGCCGACCCCGGCGCCCAGTGCTGCAATTCCAGCTCCAATTGCTCCCATTGTATGAGATATTTATGGTTAAAAAAAAGTTTCAAGTCGGAAATCGGAAGCCGGAAGTGGGAACCGGAGAATATTCCGGCTTCGCACTTCCGACTTCGCACTTCACCTAATGTGCCCCCTCGTGGTGATGCTCATGTTCTTCCACCGCCGCTCCGATATAGGAAGCGGAGAGAATGGCGAAGATGAACGCCTGCAACAGGGCCACCAGCAATTCGATCAGGTTCATGAAGGCCGTGAACAGCCCGCCGATGATGGCACCGCCGGCGGCACCGCCGACGTTCTGGCCGTTGTTGCCAAACAGGAAGACCAGGCCGATGAGGCTGAGGATGATGATGTGCCCGGCGGAAATGTTCGCAAACAGACGGATCATGAGGGAGAACGGCTTGATAAACAAGCTCAGGACCTCCACCGGCGTCAGGATGATCTTCACCCAGGCAGGAATGCCCGGCATCCAGAAAACGTGCTCCCAGTAGTCCTTCTTGCCGTTGATGTTGGTCACGATAAAGGTGAACACAGCCAGCGTCAGGGTCACTGCCAGGTTGCCGGTGATGTTGGCGCCGCCCGGAAAGAAAGGCACCAGGCCCAACAGGTTGATGAACATGATGAAGAAGAACAGGGTCATGATGAACGGCTGAAAGCGCTCGTAGTGCTTTTCGCCGATCATCGGTTTGGTCACCTCATCGCGGATGAACACAAAAAAGACTTCCATGAAAGACTGTACGCCGGAGGGTGCCTTGCCTTCGTTCTTTTTATATCCTCTGGCCACCGAGGTAAACAACCAGATCAGCAGCAGGGAGGCTATGATCATGCCAAATACATTCTTCGTGATCGAAAAATCATAAAAGGAAGTGATGCCGCCACCCAGGAAGCCGCCGTCGACGGTGCTGGGCTTGTCCAGTTGGTAGAGTTCCCCTCCGTGGCAGGCATAGTAGACGCCTTTCTCTTCCGTTTTGCCGTCTTTTTCCACCGTTTCCGTACGATGCAGGATGCCGTCGATGTGCACTTCGCCTTTGGGGAAGGAAGGGTCGGCGACCCGGTTTACCCGGCCGTGGTTGAGCACGTAACCATCCACCGCTTTGTGGCCGTGGTCGAACATGCTGGACAGGCCGGTGGTCCAGCCATGATCAGGAGCGTAGAGGATAACCGGAAGCGGAAGGTGAACGCCCTTCCAGACGTGGAACTCGTTGGCGTCGGCGATGTGGTCCATCACCGTGCTCACCGGATCGTACTCCCCGTCCTCGGCGTGGCCGCCACAGTAACTGTGCGCCAGATCGGAATCGTGCCCGGCTTCGGAGCCGTGGCTGTCCTGTTCTTCGTGAGAAGCGTCGCCGCTGCCGTGCTCCTGCCCATGGCCCTGAGCGGACAGCATGCCGGAGCTAAAGAGGAGGGCGAAAACGAGTATGGAGAGCTTTCTGAGATCCACTTTCACAATTCCTTGACTTTATAGGTATTCTTAAAATCGGTGCAAAAGTAGGCACTTTACCCTTATTAAAAAAACCTTCAACCTCTTTTTTTACGATGGATTGATCATTTTCGAGGGGTTGATAAACAGGCAGTTACGAAGGGGCCGGCAAGCCTTTTTGCGCCACGGTTATACAATCTACGGCAAATGGGAACTTTTGTTCCAGGAATGAGGGCAACAGCAAAATTTTAATCGGAAAAGGGCAAAAAACCAGGAAGGGACGGGGAGGGTAGACGGAGAGTGTGGATGGCGTCGAGGTTACATAGGCCAGCACCCCCATGAAACAAGGAAACAAGGAAACAAGGAAACCATATTTCACCCCCCGTCGCTCTTCTCAAAATAATGATACCCGTTTGGGTTCTCTTCCTCCGGCTGCTGGCCTTCCTCTTCCTTGCCGAAGAGCAGTTTGCTCCAGAACTGCTTGCGTTTGTCCCGGCGTTCGTCGCGCCGTTGCAGGCGGTCCTGGTATTCGCGCAGCCGCCGGACGTATTCCTCGTCCGTTTCGTAGGGGCGGCGGGGCGGCACGTTGACCACGCGGCCCTGCTCGTCGGTATAGGGTTGGTTGAGCAGGCGCTCGAGGAGGCTCCGCTCGTCGGAGAAGTAGAAGTAACCGTCCTGGAAGCCGGCCAGGATGGGCATCTCTTCCAGGTAGGGGGGGCAGGCCATCAGGGCCTGTATGGTGTCTGCCGGCTCGGCGAAGCGGGCGTAACGGATGTATTTGAGATCAGGGTCGCGGTAGACTCTGCGCATGAACTTTCCAAAAATGGGCATGGCGGAGGTAGAGCCCTGCCCCAGGCGCATCGAGCGGAAGTGTACCTGCGGCATTTCCGCCCCTACCCACACGCCGGCTACCAGCCGGGGGTTGAAGCCGATGAACCACCCGTCCGACTGGTTCTGGGTAGTGCCGGTCTTGCCGGCCAGGTCGTTGTACAGGCCGAACTGGTAGCGCAGCGCGCGGGCTGTGCCGCTGTCGACCACCGACTCCAGCATGCGGATCATCATGTCGGCGTGGGCCTCCGTCAGGACCGCCGGGAAGCGGCGGGGGTCCGGGCGTTCGAACCGGACGAGGGTATCCCCGTCGGCAGTCTCGATGCGGTCCAGGTAGTGCATTTCCGGGCGTACGCCCCGGTTGGCAAAGGTGCCGTACACCTGTACCATATCCGCCAGGGAGGCCTCTGCCGTGCCCAATGCGATGGAAGGCGTTTTCGGGATGTAGCCATTGACCCCCATCGCCTCTGCCAGTTGCCGCACCGAGTCGATGCCGGTGCGCATCAGGATTTCCACCGTCACGGAATTGATGGATTTCGCCAGGGCGCCTTCCATGCTGTATACGCCGCCGTATTCCCCGTCGGAATTGCGGGGCGACCAGTTGTCGTACCTGGCATAGGTCACCTGCCGGTTGTAGGTATACTCGCAGGGCAACATGCCGCTCTGCAGGGCGGTGGCGTAAACGATGGGCTTAAACGTGGAGCCTACCTGCCGGCGTGCCTGTATGACGTGGTCGTACTTGAAATACTGATGGTTGATGCCGCCGACCCAGGCTTTGACCAGGCCGGTGGCGGGGTCCATTGCCAGAAATCCGGTGTTGAGGATGGCGAGATAGTACTTGATGGAATCCAGGGGCGACATTTCCCGCTCTTGCTCGCCGCCGTTCCAGCTGAAAACGGCCATGGGCACAGGCGTGGCGAAAATCTTTTCGATCTCTTCCTGCGGCAACCCCTTTGCTTTCAGCCACTGGTAGCGCTCCGACTGCTCGACGGCCCGCTCCAGGACGGAACTGCCTCCCCAGGGGCGGCCCTTCTTCCATTCTTTGTCGAAGGCTTCCTGCAGCCAGGCCATGTGTTCCTGGACAGCCTCTTCGGCGTACCGCTGCAGGCGGGCGTCGATCGTGGTGTAAATGCGCAGGCCGTCGGTGTAGAGGTTATAGGGCGTGCCGTCAGGCTTGGTGTAATCCTCCAGGATTTCCTCCACTTCCTGGCGCAAATGTTCGCGAAAGTAGGTAGCCAGCCCCTGGTTGTTGCCTTCCTTGTAGTATTTCACATCCAGCGGAAGGGCTTTCAAAGAGTCGTACTCCGCCCCGGTGAGGTGGCCGTAGCGCTCCATCTGCTTCAGCACCACATTGCGCCGCTGAGTGGCGCGCTCGGGATGGCGCACCGGGCTGTAATAGGTGGTGGCCTTCAGCATGCCCACCAGTACGGCGGCCTCTTCTACGGCCAGGCCGCCGGGCGCTTTGTCGAAAAAACGCTGTGAGGCCACTTTGATGCCATAGATATTCTCGCTGAAAGAGACCGTGTTCAGATAGAGCCGCAGCAGTTCTTCTTTGGTGTACACCTTCTCCAGCCGGCGGGCGATGAACATCTCGCGAATCTTGTTGACCAGCATGCCCAGCATAAAATAATCCCGGCGGGGATACAGGTTCTTGGCCAGTTGCTGGCTCAGGGTGCTGCCGCCGCCCGAGGACTCGTCAGACAACAGTATGGATTTGAACAACACCCGAAGGCCGGCGCGCAGGTCGATGCCGCTGTGCTCAAAAAAGCGGGCGTCTTCAGTAGCCACCAGGGCATTGATGATGTTGGGCGATATTTCTTCCAGGTCGGCGTTGATGCGGTTTTCGATGTAATACTTTCCGAGCAGCACCCCGTCTTCAGAGTAGGCCTCCGAAGCGTTGTAGTTCTGGATGTCGCGCAACTCCGGGTAACCGGGTAAAGGGCCGAGAGCGCCGGTGTAAACCAGTATAGAAGTGATCAGCAGGGTGAGCGTTCCCAACAGAGCCGGGAGGCCGGCAACCAGGCCGGCAATCGATAACCGGGGATAACGGGAATAGATGCTCCGCACTTTGTCCTCCAAAGGCTGAAAGCGCTGCCGGGCCTGCGCCCATATTTTCTGAAAAAACCGTGGTTCCTGTTGGCTCGTCATCTAAACTTCAGTTCTGAAATACAAGGACCATTTTTAACGCCAGAGGGTTGCGGATTATTACAGTCCGCAAATTGTTTTATTGGGCGCAAAATTAAAACAAATTTATTCGAAAAACCAGGTTTCAGGATATTTTAACCATATTCCTGCTCAGAAGCTGTTTGAATTTACACTCAACGGCAATAGGTTTTGCGCATAGCCGCTCCCGCCCCTCAAATCCCCTGAAGGGGAAGTCCACCCAATATGCGCAAAACCTATTACAGCGCAGTATAGCCCTTCAGTTTTGTTACGGCCCTTTTTCCGGCATACGTGCGAGGCAGCCCAATGGAAAAAACTCCGCGTACTCTGTGTTGGCCTCAGTGCTCTCTGTGTCCAAAACCATTTTGTCCAGTGGTGTGTGAAAAAAAGAAAAAGCCGCCCCGGGACGCTCCCGGCAGGCGGCTTCTCCTTTTAAAAAAACTGGTTTTTAGCGCTGAATGATGCGAACGACGTTGTTGTCCGACTGGGCGTCAATCAATACTGAGCTGCTGCTGTCGTACCCATCCTGCTCAACCGAAACGTCGTTGTCCCAGCTGCCGTTGAGGATGTCTACGCGGGAGAAGTGGCCCTCGCCGTCCTGCTCGACCAGCACGTCGTTGCTGCTGGAGCCGTAGCCGATGAAAATCTCAGACTCCTGATCCTGGCCCTGCTGGAAAACGTTGACCGTGTTCAGGTCGGAACCGTCGAAAATCTGTACTTCGGAGAAGTTGTTCTCGTCTTCCTGGCTGACGGAGACAAAGTTGTCCAGGCCGCTTTCGATCAGGACTTGGGATTCGTTGTATTCGCCTTCCTGAGCGATGAACACCTCGTTGCCTTCCGAGAAATTAAAGATGTCGATCTCGGAATCATTGCCTTCGCCGTCCTGTCCCACGTCTACGAGGTTTTCATCCGAATCGTTGACGATCGCGATTTCGGAGTCATTGTCCCGGCCATCCTGGCTGACGCCCACCATGTTCTCGTCGGAATCGCTGTAGATGTAAACTTCCGAATCGTTGTCTCTGCCTTCCTGGCCGATGTAGACCGTGTTGGCATCGGATACATTGCTGATCTCAATTTCGGAGCCGTTGTTGTCGCCGTCTTGTTCCACGCTCACGATATTTTCATCGGAACCGGTGTTGATGCTGACTTCGGAATCGTTTTCCTCGCCATCCTGCTCTGCCTCTACCATGTTGTCATCGGAATCGCTGTAAATCTCAACATCAGAATCGTTCTCGTCGCCGTCTTGCTCTACATCAACCATGTTGCGGTCGGAGTCGCCGTGAATGTCTACGTCAGAATTGTTGTCTTCGCCTTTCTGGGAAACGTAGACCTCGTTTTCGTCGGAGCCGTTGGTAATGTCTACTTCGGAGTACTGGCGGTCATCTTCCTGGCTGACAGAAACGTAGTTGTCATTGCCGCTTTCGATTTCCACCGAAGATTCGTTGTCGCTGCCGTCCTGTTCTACATATACGTCGTTGTTCTCGGAGAAGTTGGAAATGCCGACTTCAGAGTCGTTGTCGTCGCCGTCCTGCTCTATGTCAACGAGGTTGTCGTCGGAGCCATTGGTGATCTCGGCGTCAGAATCGTTGTCGTCGCCATCCTGGCTGACATCCACCATGTTGTCGTCGGAGTCGCCATAGATGTCGACATCCGAACGGTTGCTGCCGCCGTCCTGGCCGACATTCACCATGTTGGCGTCAGAGGAGTTGCTCACCTCTACATCGGATTCGTTGCCTTCCCCGTCCTGGCCCACAGTAACCAGGTTGTTGTCGGAACCGTCGGCGACGGATACCTTGGAATCGTTGTTTTCGCCGTCCTGCTCTACCCATACCGAGTTGCTGGAAGATTCATCGTAGATGTCAATTTCCGAATCGTGGTCTTCGCCATCCTGGTTTACATCGGCCAGGTTGTCGTCCGACTCCTCCCGGATGGATACTTCGCTCTCCAGGTTTTCACCTTTCTGCGTGATGTTCACTTCGTTGCCATCCGAATCGTCGAGGATTTCAACCTGAGAGATGTTCAGCTCGTCGTCCGTTTGTGTTTGCTTGACGGATACGCTGTTGTCGTCGCTGTTCTCGGAGACGGTGATGGCCGATTTGTTCTCCGATTGGGCCATTGCGGCGCTCATGACGAAAAGCGCTGCTGCGAAGAGTAAAATGATTTTTTTCATGTCCGAATTAAATAATGAAGGATTATAAAATGTTATTTGCTTTTCTTTTACGCGTTTACACGTTTACACAGGCCGGCAAATGTTCCGGAGTGTAATTGCTTACGTTATGAATAGTCCTCTTTGACAAAGCTCTTTCGGAAACACAAAAAACGGAGGGATGTGGATCGTACGCGGGAGGTAAATTCCTGGATTTTCGTTCGCTGCCTGCACCTGGTTTGGGGAAGGGGAAGGAAAGGATGCCAAAAACGGCCCTTTCCTTCGCCGGTTCTACACGGTTGACTTACTTCTGAGTAACGTCAATGATATTGTACTCGGAACCGTAGGATACTTCAACGTCGCTGGTGCTGTAGTCGCCGTCCTGCTCTACCAGGATGGTATTGAAGTCAGATGCGCTGTAGATCAACACGTCCGACTCATGGTCTTCGCCGTCCTGGTTGATATCTACGAAGTTGCCGTCGGAACCGTCGCCGATCTCAACCTCGGATTCCATGCCGTCGCCATCCTGGTCGACCAAAACGGTGTTGCCGCTGTCGAATCCCGAGCCGTCGTAAATAGAAACGGAGGAGCTGTTATTGTCGCCATCCTGGTCGACATCGACGTAGTTGTTGTCGCTGAAATTGGAAATATCTACGTCCGACTCATTGTCTTCGCCGTCCTGCTCTACATAAACATCGTTGGTCCAGCTGTTGAAGATGTCGACATCGGACTCCTGGTCTTCGTCGTTCTGGTCGATTCTTACGTAGTTGTCGTCGGAGTTGGCATCGATATCCACGTCGCTGTCCTGGTTTTCTCCTTCCTGGTTGACGCGAACGATATTATCGTCCGACTCGTCAGTAATGGAGACGCTGGAGACGTTCAGGTCGTCGCCATTGATGTCCTGCTTGACGTAGACTTCGTTACCGTCACTGTCTCCGGAGACCGTAACGGCGGACTTGTTCTCCGTCTGGGCCATTGTGGCGCCGACTACAAAAAAAAGTGCTGCGAGAAATAATACAAGTTTCTTCATGATCAAAAAAAGGTTTTTGATTATAAAATGTGAGATAGTTGGCATGTATAGCGGGACTTCCGCCGCCGCCGCAATGGAAGCCGGCGAAAATAAAACAGGCCTCCGCACAGGTTTTTCCAGTGGGAAGCTTTCGGGAAGGCACCGCCCGGTATCCTGAAACCAGGATGCGCCTTAGAGAATTTGCCTATCTTATTTTTTCAACAATGGTATGTACGCTCCTCTTATATATTGATTGGGAACACCTTTTCAAGATGCGGAGATGTGAAGCCTTCAGAGGGGTGCTTTTCTTCAACCTCTACGCTGGCAAAGATAGAAAGCCCTGATTTCAATATCCTGCCAATCCGCCCGGATATGCTGCCAAAATAACTGGCCCGGGCAAAATATCATGTATTAGGTTTACGGGCTGAAGGAATAAAAGATTCAAAAAGAGCTGTTTTTTTGGGAAGCCTCTTTGCTCAAAGCGCGTGTCGTTCGGGTATAAATCAATACAGGGACAAATATAAATAAATTATAATTCACAATCCTGCCAATCGGGCCGGATATGCTGCCAAAATGGGAAATGGGGAAATGGGGAAATGGGGAAATGGGGAGATGGGGAGATGGGGAGATGGGGAAATGGGGAAATGGGGAAATGGGGAGATGGGGAGATGGGGAGATGGGGAGATGGGGAAATGGGGAATGGGGAGAGGGGGAAAGGGGGAGAGGGGGGAGAGGAGCTGGTCAAAAAGCTGTGTTGACCTGCAGTTCCCTGCAGCCGGCCTGCCATTACTGACAGGCCGGCAGGCGGGAAACACAGCAGTCTGAACAGTCCCACAAAGAGCCCCCCCCGGGGCAGGGAGGTACGGCACG
>JAGFJD010000062.1 GCA_024102975.1 Phaeodactylibacter sp.
GCCGTTTCCAGCACCCTTTCCGATCCCGGCCCCAGGCGGAGGCCCCGCAGCCCGTGGCAGCTCTGGTGCAGGCCCACTTTATGGGGAAAACGGGCATCCAGGGCCTGGACTTTCAGTACGTCCAGGAGGAATTCGCTGAGGTCGAGGGTATTTTCCCGTACCTTTTTCACTTCTTCCGTCTGGTCGATGATATCGTAGTGTTTGCGCACATGATACGCGCAGCTGCCGGAGGGCGAGACGACGTAATCGTAGGAATGGAACAGACGGACAAAGTGGCGGTAGGCGCCCAGGGCGTCCTTTTCGCAGCCGGTATTGGCCATAGGTTGCCCGCAGCAGGTCTGCCCGGCCGGGTATTCCACCCGGCAACCCAGCTTTTCCAGCAATTCCAGGGTGGCAATGCCTACCTGCGGGTAGAACTGGTCGATGTAACAAGGTATGAACAGGCCGATTTTCACTGGCGTACGGTTTTTTGTTGCTGCAAAGAAAAGTTTTTCAGCAGAAAATCCGGGTCGACGGCCCGGTTGTGGATGGCCATGGCGGCGCCCAGGGCTGAACCCAGCGGCGCTTCGGTAGTGATCAGCTCATACTCCCGGAGAGCATGGGCCAGCAGACAGATGAAAAGCTCGTTGTCGACAAAACCTCCGTCGATGTAAATTTTCTGCAACCGGGTGTTTCCCCGCGACAGGTGGAGCGCAGAGACCTGCAATTCGACGAGTTCTCTGGCCAACTGGTGATAAGCCTCTTCGTAAGAGGCAAAAATGCCGAGGTTCGTTTTTTCCGTAATATCCTTTTCCATCCCCGGCTGTTTGATGCTTTCCCAATGGAATACTGGCTCCTGGAAACGTTCCAGCTTTTTGAGTATTTCCGGGTCTGGTTTTACGGAATGGTGGCGTTCGTAGGGTTGCTGAAAATGATCCGCCAGTTTTTGTGCCCAAAGCTTGTATTCGTTTCCGAGGAAAATGCGGGCGGCCCGGACCGGCATGCCGTCTACCCGGAGGTAATTGAGGCAGTCCTTTTGCAGTTCTTCAACAGTAAGGGCATCCTGGCTGTAGGGGTTGAGCGTAATGCTCCAGGTGCCGGTAGATATGAGCAGGAAAGGTTCGTCGTTGGCCAGGATGTACGGCAGCAGGGCGGCGGAACTGTCGTGTATGCCCATGCCCACCTTTACAGGCTTGCCTTCGATTTCGGTTTCGACAGCGGAGGCCGTGGGCTGGATGGGCGGCAACAAACGGTCGATGTCTTCCTCATAAATCCAGCGGTGGTAATCTTTTTCTTTAAAATTCCACATGCCGGTGTGGCAGCCGATGCTGGTGTATTCGCTGAAGGCCTGGCCGGTAAAAAGGTAAGCGCAGTACTGTGGCAGGTGCAAGGACCTGTGGATGCAGGAAAAAACCTCCGGCCTTTTATGCCTGAGCCAATAAAGTTGCAGCGCCGAGTTGAGCATGCCCATTACCGGCGAGGCCGTTTGGGTTGCCCACTGGCCAGCCGGGCCATGCTGTTGAAAGAAAATTTCCAGCAAATCCTCCGGAAATGGCTTGAGGTAGTTGTATAAAGGCGTCAGCGGCTTCCCGCCCTCATCCAGGTGGACAAAAGAAGCGCCGTAGGTGGAAAAGTTGAGGCGCCGGATGTCAAACTCCGGCCGCGCCAGGGCTTCCCGGAAGGTTGATTGCATCCAGTTGGCCAGCTTCGCCAGGTCCTCGCAGGGGAATCCGTCCTCATCTTCGCTCTCTTCAAAGCGGGCATAGGAGCGGTACACTTCCTGAAACTGTTCGTCGAACAGGAAGAATTTTTTGTTGGTTTTGCCGATGTCGAAGATGGCGGTGTGGGTCATGTTTTTCGAATTCCAGAATGTAGCGATGCGTTTTATTGATGTCAGGGCGTTGCTGTATTGTGGCAGCCAGGGCAAATATTGCGGCCGCAAAACCGCGAACCATAATACCACAAAACCGTAACACCGCAAAACCATTTCCGTTCTCTGTCCCCTTACAATCCCGTAGCCACCGTCTTCGCCCCTCTTTCCCGGATCAGGTTTTTGCGCACTTCCAGGTTTCGGTAGAGCGCCAGAGGTTCCAGGCCGCCGCCGCTTTGCAGGCGGGCTTCGCGGAGCAGCGGCCGCACGTCGGTCCGGAAGGCATCCTGGAGGATTTCCTGGGCCCGGGTTGCGTCGTTGCCGGCCTGGGCTTCTTCCAGGGCCTGGTTGTCCACCAGCAAGGCCTGGGCGTAGGCCAGGCGGATGGCCTCCAGGCTTTGGATCAGGTCCTCCAGCGGGTCTTTTACATTGTGGCTGGCGTCAATCATCCAGGCGAGGGCCGGATTGTTGGCAGTATTGTTCTGCATGCCGTATACCAGCTCGTTGAAGATCAGGAAGAGCTGGTAGGGTTTGATGCAGCCCACCGTCAGGTCGTCGTCGCCGTATTTGCTGTCGTTGAAGTGGAAACCGCCCAGCTTGCCCTTCATCATCAGGGTAGCCACGATCTGCTCGATGTTGGTGTTGGGCAGGTGGTGGCCCAGGTCGACCAGCGTGTACGCCTTGTCGCCGCATTCCGTCGCCAGCAGGTACGACGTGCCCCAGTCCTGGATTACGGTGCTGTAAAAGTTGGGTTCGTAGGGCTTGTATTCGACGTACATTTTCCAGTCCTCCGGCAGGTGGCGGTAGATGGTTTTCAGGCTGTCCAGGGTGCGTTGCAGGGCGCCGCGGAGGTTGTTCTGGCCGGGGAAGGAAGCCCCGTCGGCCAGCCAGACGGTAATGCTTTTGGATCCCAGTTGACTGCCGATCCTGATCACCTCCAGGTTGTGCCGGATGGCCTGTTCGCGGACGGTGCCGTCGACATGGCACAGCGAGCCGTACTTATAGCTGTGTTCCTGCTCAGCCTGATCCTGGAACGTGTTGGAATTGACAGCGTCGAAGGCAATGCCATGGGCGGCCGCCCTTTCCCGGATTGCCTGCACATTTTCGGGAATATCCCAGGGAATATGCAGGGAAACGGCGCCTGCCGAGCGGGTGAGGGCATGAAGCAGGCCGACGTCGTCGATCTTCTGTTCCAGGCTGCCCGGTTCGCCCCCGACAGAGAAGCGGCCGAAACGGGTGCCGCCGGCCCCCAGGGCCCAGCTCGGGATGGCAATCTGCAGTTCCTGCAGTTGCCGGGTAATGGCATCGGCGGAAAGCCCCTTTTTGCTCAATTGCTCCTGCAGGTGGCCGTAGTTGTCCCGGTGAGTTTCCAGGCGGCGTTTGTTGTGATCCGCAATTTGGGTAGCGTTTATTCTCATTGCGCTGTCGATTTAAAGTGGACGGCACCCCGTTGGATGCCGCCACAGCCCTAACCAATTAAAACCAAATTAATGTATGAAACTTTATTTTTCGGTGTTCGGTGTTCGGTGTTCGCTGTAGCTTGCCGCCTGCCGAACACGCGAATTCCGAATCGCGAACTGCGAACAGCAGGGTATTCGGCTTGCTTACCGCACGAACGACGCCGCAATCCCCCCGTCCACGTTGATGATATTCCCGGTGCTTTTTTTCAGCATGGTCAGCAATGCAAATACGCCGTTGGCAATATCCTCCGGCAGGATGATCTCGTTCATCAGGTTGCGTTTGGCGTAGTGGGCGGGCAGGTCTTCGACGCTGATGCCGTAGGCTTTGGCGCGGCCTTCGGCCCATTCGCCCTCCCAGATTTTGCTGCCGACGATGACGCCGTCGGGGTTGACCGTGTTGACCCGGATTTTTTCCGGCCCCAGCTCGGCGGCCAGCAGGCGGGACATGTGCTGCTGGGCTGCTTTGGCAGTGCCGTAGGCCACGTTGTTCGGGCCGGCCACCAGGCCGTTTTTGCTGGCGATGTTGACGATGTCTCCTCCCATGCCTTGTTTGCGCATGATTTCCACGCCAGATTTGGCCAGGAGGAATTGCCCTTCGACCAGCACGCCCTGCAGGAGGTTCCAGTCTTTCTCGCTGGTTTCTTCCAGCGACTTGGAGATGGCCAGCCCGGCGCTGTGCACGACGATGTCCACTCCTCCGAATTCCAGGCAGGCTTTTTCGCAGGCGCCGGCGACGGATCCGGCGTCGGTGACGTCGCAAACGGCGTAGGCGGATACGTCCCGGGCGTAGGTGTTGTTGGCCTCTTTTACCCGGCCTTCCGCCACATCCGTAAGGACGACATTGGCCCCTTCGGCGGCCAGCTTGTCGGCGATAGCCTTGCCGATGCCGCCGCCGGCGCCGGTAATGATGGCCACCCGGCGGGAGAGTAGTTTCTCGGCCGGCATGCGCTGCAGTTTGGCTTCTTCCAGCAGCCAGTATTCGATGTCGAAAGCTTCCTGCCGGGGCAGGGCGGTATATTCTGAGATGGCCTCGGCGCCGCGCATGACGTTGATGGCGTTGATGTAAAACTCGCTGGCCACCCGCGCCGTTTGTTTGTCTTTGGAAAAGGTAAACATGCCCACGCCCGGATACAGGATGACCACGGGGTTGGGGTCGCGCATGGCGGGGCTGTCGGGGCGCCTGCAGGTTTCGTAATATTCGGCGTAGTCTTTGCGGTATTGTTCGAACAGGGGTTCGATCCGCTCCCGGACAGCCTTGTAGTTGGACAGGCCGGCATCAGCCGGCAGGTCCAGCACCAGGGGCATGATCTTGGTGCGCAGGAAGTGGTCGGGGCAGGAAGTGCCGAGGGGCGCGAGCCTGGGCAGGTCTTTGCTGTTGATGAATTCCAGGACGCGGGGGTCGTCCGTAAAATGCCCGACCATCTTCTTGTGGCTGGAGCACAAGCCGCGCAGGATGGGCGCCAGTTGAGCGGCCTGCTTTTGGCGTTCCCCGGCCGGCAAACTCTCCTGGATTTGCCCGCCGAAAACCGGCCGTTTTTTGCCCAGGCGCTCTTCGATATACTGAGAAGCCTGTTCGATCACTTCCAGGCTGTTGACATAACATTCATAAGAAGTTTCCCCCCAGGTGAACAGGCCGTGGCTGCCCAGCACGATGCCGCGGATGCCGGGATTGTCCTCCAGGCATTTTTCCAGCTGCAGGCCCAGGTCGAAGCCTGGGCGTTGCCAGGGGATCCAGCCCATGGTGTCGCCCCAGATTTCCCGGGTGATGGCCCGGCTGTCTTTGGCGGCAGCGACGGCGATCAGGGCGTCGGGGTGGAGGTGGTCGATGTGTTTGAACGGCAACAAGCCATGCAGGGGCGTGTCGATGGAAGGCGCCCGGCTGTCGAGGTCGTACAGGCAGTGATTGAACAGGGCCACCATTTCGTCTTCATGTTCCAGGCCCCGGTATACTTGTTTCAGGGACCGAAGCCGGCCGGCATACAACCCGGCGATCCCTTTACGGGTAAGCGTGCCGATGTCTCCTCCCGAGCCTTTAACCCACATGACCTCCACCTCTTTGCCGGTGAGGGGGTCCGTTTCTATGGTCTTGCAACTGGTATTGCCGCCTCCGTAGTTGGTGATGCGCAGGTCGGCGCCCAGGATGTTGGAGCGGTAGAGGAAGAGAGCCACTTCATCCCCTTCCATTTCCGCCGCTTTTTGCTCATCCCATAAATATTTGACGTGCTTAAAGGTCTTGACTTTCATGGCGATTGATTTTTGTTCGATTCATCAGGCGTTGACCAAATCTAGGTTAAAGTTGCCGGACTTCCATTCTGTACTATGCTGCCCTGCCCGAAAAAGTGTTCTGCACTATTCTGTAGTGAATTTTGCTCAGGCCTTGTTAAATACGGAATAAAGCGCCTCAAAACAATTATCGACCTTTATGCTTGCAGCGTAAAATTTTATTGCCTTTTTCAACAATCAACCAAACTTAATCAATGGCCACCGCAAGTTGCATCGTTAAAATTAACGAGTATTCAAAGACGCCCAAATATAAGCAGATCATCAACTCCATCATCTCCGGAGTGGAAAAGGAACTCCTTAAAGCAGGCGACCAGTTGCCATCCGTCAACAGCCTGCTCATCAAATTCGACATTTCCAGGGATACCATCGTCAAAGCCTATGAACATCTAAAGGAAATCGGCATTATCGATTCCATTCCCGGGAAGGGCTATTACATCAAAAGCACGAATTTCCGGCAAAAAGCTAAGGTCTTCCTCCTGTTCAACAAGCTAAGCGTTCACAAAAAGATCATCTACGATGCGTTTTCTCAGACGCTGGGCGACCAGGCGGCCATCGATTTTTTTATCTACAACAACGATTTCAGGCTCTTCAAAAACATCATCCTGGACCATAAGGACGACAACTATACCCACTTTGTGATCATCCCTCATTTCCTCGAAGGGGGAGAGCACGCCAGCAATTTCATCAACCAGTTGCCCAAACACAAGCTAATCATCCTGGACAAAAAGGTGGAAGGCATTACCGGAGAGTATGCCGCCGTTTACCAGGATTTCGAGGAAGACATCTACACCGTGCTCACCCAGGCGCTGGAATGGCTGGAAAAATACAACAAGCTCAAGATCATCTTTCCGCCGTACAGTTACCACCCCAAAGAAATCCTGGCCGGGTTTGAAAAGTTCTGCACGGAATACGCCTTCGATTTTTCGGTCGTCAACGACATCTCACAGGAACCTATCCGTGAAAATGAAGTATACATCAACCTCATGGAAGATGACCTGGTCACCCTGATCAAACGGATCAAAAGCATGGGGCTGGCGGTTGGAAAGCAGGTCGGCATCATCTCTTATAATGAAACGCCGCTCAAGGAAATCCTCCTGGACGGCATCACCATCATCTCTACTGACTTCCAGCAACTGGGTGAAACCGCCGCCCGGCTCATCCTCGACAATGAAAAAAAACACATCGCCAACCCCTTCCGGCTGGTAGTCCGGAATTCGCTCTGAGCAGCCCCGGGGGAACCGTTGTCGGTTGTCGGTTGTCGGCAACAACAAACTTCGCCCCGGGCAAAGCCTAGTGCAGCCGGAAGTAAATAACGGGTCAGTTATTGGTTGATTAGTTATTTCCAGGCCGGAAACCTAAGCGGTTGATTACCAGCAATAACCAACCACTGCGCCCGACTCGGGGTGGCGTTAATAACTGTCCCGGGACTTCGTTCTGGCTGCACTAGGAGAACCCCTCTCCCCGGCCCCTTCCCAGAATAGTACAGAACAGTTTTTCCCGGAATACAGAATGGTGCGGAATGGTTTTAATGTTTCAGCCGGTTACTTTTGGATAAAATAATATTCCGGCTGAATGCTGGTATGCCAAATCATAAGTAAGCATCCGGAAATTGTTGGACACTCCCGGGCGGGTGCCCGTGCATCACCCGCTTCATGCTTTAGTACATTTCACCATTGACAAACAAAAGTATTAGTTTATGAATCCGATCGCTAAAACATTAATCCGGCCCAGAATGTATCTGGCCATTTTCCTGTCCTTGTTTGCTCTCCAAACAGGATGGAGCCAACGCACTGTTTCAGGAACGGTACTGGATGCAGAGACGAACGAGCCATTGATTGGCGCCAACGTGCTGGTAGAAGGCACTACGACCGGAACAGTCACCGACCTGGACGGCCTCTTTACGCTGGAAGTGCCCGAAGATGCCACCGAGCTGGCCGTTTCCTACACGGGCTATCAGCCACAGGCGGTCTCGATCGAAGGGGCAACCAATGTGGTGGTCAGCCTTAGTTCCGGCACGGTCCTGGATGAAGTGGTGGTCATCGGTTACGGCACCCAGAAAAGGGCGGACGTCACCGGGTCTATCGCCCGGTTCGACGCCGAAAGGCTGGAAGAACGCCCGATTGCCCGTGTCGACCAGGCCCTGGTCGGGCAACTGGCAGGCGTGCGCGTGCAGCAAACCAGCGGCCTGCCGGGCGCCGGCTTCCGCATTCAGGTTAGGGGTACCGGTTCGATCAACGCCAACAATCAGCCCCTGTACGTAGTGGATGGATTTCCGCTGGAGGTATCCGAACAAAACGCCGGCGGCGGTTTCGGCACCGGCAACCCGCTGGACAACATCAACCCGAACGACATCGCCTCCATCGAAGTGCTCAAAGACGCCGCCGCTGCCGCCATATACGGCTCCCGGGCTTCCAACGGCGTGGTGCTGATCACCACCAAATCCGGCAAGTCCGGAAAGGCCAGGATCAACCTCAATGCCAGCTATGGGGTTCAGCAGACGGCCAAAAAGCTCGACGTCCTCAGCGCCGAAGAATGGATTGACCGGGCAGCGGAAATGATCGACAACGCCTGGGTTGCCTCCGGCAGCGGCCGGACCCGCGACCAGGCCTCCGAAGAACGCCTCGCCATACTCGGCAGTTTCAACCCCAGCCTGATAAAGGATGACCGCTGGTTTGAGCCCGGCCATCCCGGCCTGGTGTTTATCGACTGGCAGGACGAGCTGTTCCGCACCGGCGTCGTCCAGAATTATCAGCTTTCGGCTTCCGGCGGCAATGAATACGTCACCTACTATGTCTCCGGCGATTACCTGGACCAGGAGGGCGTCGCCATCGGCGTAGGATATAAGCGGTATTCCGCCCGGGCCAATGTTGAGGTCAACGCCAGCGACAAATTGAAATTCGGCGTCAATATCTCGCCTTCCTATTCCGTCGCCAGCGACCCCGGCGTGGAAGGCAAGGACCAGCAGACCCATATCACCGTGGGCATGGTGCCGGTGTCGGAAGATACCGTGGGCCTGGATGTCAACGTCGGAGACAACGCGCCTTATGCCTGGGGC
Source organism: Phaeodactylibacter sp. (assembly GCA_024102975.1). Taxonomy (GTDB): domain Bacteria; phylum Bacteroidota; class Bacteroidia; order Chitinophagales; family Saprospiraceae; genus JACJXW01. Next base: position 8,648 of record JAGFJD010000062.1, read on the forward strand.
AACTCCCGCTCCAGCCCGATCCGGGTAGTGGAAAATTCCATTGGCGACCGGAAGATATTCCGGACCCTGGGTACGGTTTATGCCCAATATTCCATACTGGACGGCCTGAACTTCCGGACGAGCTTCAACCTCGACAACGCCGACAACAACGATAAAAGCTATACGCCCGCCTGGGTCACCCGCAACCGGACTGCCGGAGGGCGGTTCACCGGATACCGGCGGCAGACTTTCGTCAACGAAAACACCCTCTCCTTCAACCGGGTTTTCGCCGGCAAGCACGACCTCTCCGCCATCGCGGGGTATTCCTATAACACGAGCAGATTTGACAGCTGGGACATCCGGGTGGCCGGAGGGTACAACTCCGAGGTGATCACCACGCTCAACGCCGCCAACATCAACGCCGGCGCAACCAATACCCGCGAGACGAAGAATACCCTGATCTCCTACTTCGGCCGCGTACAGTACAATTTCGACAACCGATACCTGCTGGCAGCTTCCCTGCGCCGGGACGGCTCCTCCCGCTTCGGCCCGGAAACCAAATGGGGAGTATTCCCCTCCGTCTCCGCCGGCTGGAGGGTTTCCGAAGAAAACTTCATGAAGGACGTGGATTTCATTTCCAGCCTGAAGGTGAGAGGGAGCTGGGGGCTTTCCGGCAACAATGGCATTGGCGACTACTCCCACGTTTCCATCCTCAATTTTGCCGATTACTCCTTCGGCGGCGCCCTGGCGCCCGGGCAGGTGCCCGGCAACTTCGCCAACCCCAACCTGAGCTGGGAAGAATCCGAGACCATCGACGTCGGATTCGACGTCGGCCTGTTTGACAACCGCATTTTCGCTTCCTTCGATTATTACACCAAGCGCAATAAGGACCTGCTCCTGAATATCCCCGTGCCCACCGCCATCGGGTTCGCTTCAGCATTGACCAATATCGGCGAAGTGCTGAACAAAGGCTGGGAAGTAGAACTGACAACCCGCAACCTGACCGGGCCGTTGTCCTGGACGACCAGCGTAAACTTCAGCCACAATGCCAACGAGGTAGTTCAGCTGGGCCCGGAAAATACGCCCATACTCGGCGGCGCCTGGGACGTGCCGCACAATATCCTTGAAGTAGGCCAGCCGATGTACAGCATCTACGTGGTGCAGATGATCGGCATTCTCAGCCAGGAAGACATCGACGGCGGCGCCGCCCTCTATGGCAACCAGACGGTGGGCGACCCCAAATACCTGGACGCCAACGGCGACGGCGTGATCTCGCCCGAGGACCGCGTCCTCTCCGGCCATCCCAACCCGGATTATATCTGGGGCGTGACCAACACCCTGAGCTACAAAGGGTTTGACCTCAGTTTCCTGATCCAGGGACAGTGGGGCGGCGTCATCTATTCCACCTTCGGCCGGGCAATGGACCGGACCGGCATGGGATACAACGAAAACACCCTGGGTTTCCACCGCGACCGCTGGCGCTCGCCGGATGATCCGGGCGCCGGAGAACGGGGAAAAGCTTCTTCCAGTTTCGGCCGCATCAAAAATACAGACTGGCTGTACCCCAACGATTACTGGCGGGTGCGGAATATCACCCTGGGGTACAACCTCGGCAATCTCTTTAAAACCAAGGTGATCAGCGGCGCCCGCCTCTATGCCACCGCCGAAAATTACTTCGGAGGCGACAAATACGACGGCGGGTTCAACCCGGAAGCTGTGAACAACGAAGGCGACGACTACGGGGCTTTCCCCCTGGCCAAGTCGATCATCTTTGGCGTCAACCTAACCTTCTGACCAACTTAAACTCTAATGACGATGAAAAAGATATTCTTATTAATATGCACCGCATTCATGCTGGGCGCCTGCGAGGAAGACCTCAACCTGTCGCCTATCTCGGATGCGGGAAGCAACGGCTTTTACAACAACCCCGACGACTTCGAGCAGGCTGTCAACGGAATCTATGCTACCTTCGGGGTGCAGAACAACGTAGACTACGCCAGTTATTACGTCGTCCTGGGAGAATCGAGGTCCGACAACATCTACACCCCCGGCCAGGCCGGCGTGCGGGACTGGAACTCGATCAACAACTTCCAGAACACGATCGCTACGCTGGGCACCATCCGGAACGTCTGGAATGTCACCTTCAACGGCATCATGCGGGCCAACACCGTACTGGATCAATTGAAGGAAAAGCCCGATGCAGTCCCTGACGCAACGCTGAGGACGCGCTTTGAGGCGGAAGCCCGTTTCCTGCGCGCCTACTTCTACTTCGATCTCGTCAAGTGGTTCGGCAAGGTGCCTATTTTTGAAACTTTCGTGACGCCCACCGAAGCCCTGGAGATCGCCAGAAGCCCGGTGGAAGAGGTCTATAACCTGATCATATCCGACCTCAGCTTTGCCATCGACAACCTGCCGGAGTCCTACAGCGGCGCGGACCGGGGGCGGGCCACATCCCTGGCTGCCAAGGGCATCCTGGCAAGGGTGTACATGACCCGTTCCGGGCCGGAGCTGCATCCCGACGGCCCCTGCCTCGGGAGCAATGAGTATGGCCAGGCCCTTACCCTGCTCGACGACATTATTTCTACCGGCAAATTTTCTATGCTGGACAACTATGCCGGGATTTTCGATTACAACAATGAAGGCAATGCCGAGATCGTCTTTGATTTCCAGTTCATCACCGGGGGCGTAGGCGCCGGCGGATATTTCCCTACTGAATACTACGACGAAGGCTGGGCGCGGGTCAACCTGCCTTTCCCGGGCGGCAACCCGGGCGACGGCTCCAAACGGATTTCCGACGACCTGCTGAATTCCTACGAAGAAGGAGACAACCGGGTGGAGCATACTTTCCAGTTGGACTACGAAGCGGAAAACGGCGACATCATCGACGCCCAGTTTTACGATAAGTTCATGGATGTAGATATGGCGGGCGGCGACCGGTTCGACTGGTCTATCAACTATCCGGTGCTTCGCTATACGGACGTGTTGATGCTCAGGGCGGAATGCATACTCCAGGGGGCGCCCGGCACCCAGGGAGATGTGGACCAGATCGTCAATGCCGTCCGCGATCGGGCCGGGCTGGGGCCTGTCTCCAACGTCACGCTCGACATGCTATTGGAGGAAAGGAGAAAAGAGTTCGCCGGCGAAAACCTCCGCTGGGACGACCTGATGCGGACGGGCAAGGTAGTCGAAGTCATGAACGCCTGGATCGGCGAGGAAGACTCCTCGGGAAAGATGGAGCCGGTAAAAAATGAGTTCATCATTTATCCCATCCCGCAGGATCAGCTGGATGTAAAAGCGGGCCTGTACGAACAGAACCCGGGATATCTGTAAGGGCCTGGCAGATATTGTCCAACAGCTTGCCTGACAAACACCAGTTTGCCAGGCAGGCTGTTTACCCCGGCTTTTTTGCGCTGCTTCAGCCGCATCCTGCCAGCCTTGGCATATAAAAAAAACCTATGCAATTCCCCTTCACGAAATATTGCCTGCTCTTTCCGGCGCTCCTCCTGTCCCAGCTTATCTGGGCACAGGCGGGCGTAGGCGCTTATCGTTCCGGTTTCAGCAAAACGGGCAACACCATCCATTTCTCTAATGAACTGGCCGACGTGCGCATCGAGTTCTGCACCGAGGCCATGATCCGCATCCGCACGAGCTGGAGCCGGCGCTTCCAGGAAAACGAACCCTGGATGGTGGCCCGGTACGACTGGCCGGAAGTGCAGGTGAAACAGGAAGAAGAAGATGGACGTTTTCTGCTGGAAACCAGCAAGTTAAAGATCGTAGTCCACAAGGCGCCTTTCGCAGTCGACATTTATTCTTCAGACGGGAAACTGTTGTCCCCGGAATCCCGGCCGGAGGCGAATGGCGGCGCTGAAAAAGAAGGCGATGCCGTGCTGTGCCGCAAACAATTGGGCCCGGACGAGCACTTCTTCGGTTTTGGGGAGCGCATGGACTTCATGGACCAGCGCAACAAGCTCGTGAAGCTCAACGTTGGCCGCGGCGCCGGCAGGCCTCATATCATCGGCGCCTACAACGTGCTGAAAGCCAATTATTGCCCGGTGCCTTTTTTCATGAGTACCCGCGGCTACGGCATTTTCCTGCACAACGCTTTTGCCTCCGAATGGGATATGGGCTTTACAGACCCGGGGGCCTACAGTTTCCGGGCAGAGCACGGAGAGCTGGATTATTACTTCATCTACGGCCCCCGGTTTCCTGCCATCCTGGGCCAGTATACCGATCTGACCGGCAAGGCGCCGCTGATGCCGCTGTTCGCGCTGGGCCTGCACGTCGGCACCTACAGCGGCGGCACCTGGGGCCATGAGGAGCTGACCTCTGCCGATTACGTGGTCAACCTCGTCCGGAAATTCCGGGAGGCGGGCATCCCGCTGGATGTCCTGCACCTGGACTCCACCTGGCGGGTTTTTGGCAAAAACGGGGGCAAGGGCGCCACGACCTTTGAATGGCGCGAGACGTTCGATGATCCCAAAGCCATGTTCGACAGCCTCTATGCCCTGAACATCAACCTGGCCGGCGTGCATATCCGCCCCCGCTTCGACAACGGCGACAAACTGGACCTGCTCGACCAGGCCCGCAAGCTGGGGCACACTTACCCGGAAGCGGACAACCCCGGCGAGTTCGTCAACTTCTTCGACCCGGAAGCCGTGGACTGGTGGTGGGAAAACGGCGTCATGAAGGTTGCCGAACTCGGCGCCCGCTTTGTGAAAACGGACGAGGGCAGCGCCTTCGGCCACCTGGCCAACGAGAGCGACAAACTGGGCCCCACCGGGCTGGAAGCCGAGCGGCTGCACAATATCTTTCCACTGGCCTACGCCAAAGCCCCCTATGAGAAGTTCCAGGAATTCAACGGAATGCGGGGCATGAACCACACCCGCGAAGGCTATGCGGGCATTCAGCGCTACCCCTTCATCTTTGCCGGCGACTGGCCCAGCGAGTGGCAGTATTTTGCTCCCGTCATCAAGGCCGGGCTCAACATCGGCCTGTCGGGCGTAGGCAACTGGGCGCACTGCATGGGCGGTTTCGAACACGAAGCCGACCCGGAGCTTTACGTCCGCTGGTGCCAGTTCGGCCTGCTTAGCCCGGTAGCTCACCTGTTCGGCATGGACCACCCCGGCTATAAAGAACCCTGGAACTACGGCGAAGAGGCCCTGCAAATCTTTAAAGACTACGCCTTGTTCCGCTACCGCCTGATCCCCTACCTGTACAGCCATTCCTACGAGATGTACCGCACCGGCATGCCGCTGATGCGGGCGCTGGTGCTGGAATATCAGGATGATGAAAATGTATACCCCATTGCCGATCAGTACCTGCTGGGCAGCCAGATGATGGTGTGCCCTGTAACCACCAAGGGCGCCCAGACCCGGGTAGTGTACCTGCCGGAGGGAACCTGGTTCGACTATCGTACAGGGCAGCGGTACGAAGGGAAACAATATGTGCAGGTACTGACGCCGCTGGATGAAATCCCCATCCTGGCCAAAGGCGGCGCCATCATCCCCATGCAGGAAGCTATGAATTATATCGGCGAAAAACCGGTGGATCTCATCACGCTCGAGATTTTCCCGCATGGCGCCTCCTCTTTCACCCTTTACGATGACGATGGGGAAAGCCTGGATTACCAGCAGGGAGAATTCGCCCTGACTCATATTGCCTGTAAAGAAACCGCAGAGGGCGTATCTGTTCATATCGATGCTCCGGCAGGAAAATATGAAGTCCCGGTTCGCTCTTATCTGTTGAACATTCATATGGATAAAGCGCCGGAAATGGCCAGCGCCAATGGTAAAAAACTGGAAAGCCTTCCGGAAATAAATAGCCTGAAGGGGCCGGAAGCCAGGCCGGGCTGGTATTATGATGCGGCTGAGAAAGTGCTGTATGTGCGGCCGGGGGGCAGTAGCCACGAGATCATAGAGGTAAATGTGAAATAGCTGATTAAAGTTGAGATTTTTAATGTGGGATGTTTGATTTTTGATTTGCGACGTTCTGCGAGAGCCGTCAAATCGTTGCAGCCCAGGCCGGGAAAATCAAAAATCAAACATCAAAAATCAAACATCAAAATTCAGGTAATGCGCCGCAACGCTTTCAAAATGAAGCTCCTTCCGGGCTTTGAGGCCGAATACAAAAAACGGCACGACAAGATCTGGCCGGAGCTGGAAAGGCTGCTCTCCGATGCCGGCGTCAGCGATTATTCTATTTTTCTGGACGAGGAAACACTGACCCTCTTTGCCGTCCAGAAACTCGATGATGATTTTGACGAAACTGCCATTCCCAGCCATCCCATCGTGAAAAAGTGGTGGGCCTATATGGCGGATATCATGGAAACCAACCCGGACAATTCGCCGGTGGCGGTGCCATTGAGAGAAGTATTCCACATGGAATAAGCGAACTACATGCCCAAAGCTTTATGAAATTCAAAATCATATTCCCCCTGTTTGTATCCGCCCTGGCAACCTTATGGGATTGCCAGGCGGCCATTTCTCTGCCGGAAATCCTGGGCGACAACATGGTGTTGCAAAGGGGCCTGCCCGTCCCCGTTTGGGGAAAGGCCGCCCCGGGAGAAGCGGTGCAGGTAGAATTTGGCGATCAGTCCCGGTCAGCCCTGGCAGATGAATACGGAGACTGGAAAGTAATCCTGGGCCCTTTTGAAGCCAGCGCCAGCGCTGCTTCGATGACGATAACCGGTTCCAACCGGATCGTCCTGGACAACATCCTGATCGGAGAAGTATGGCTTTGCGCCGGCCAGTCCAACATGCAATGGACGCTGGAACAGTCGGCGGGCGGCACGGAGGCAATAATAGCGGCGGATCACCCTCTAATTCGGTTGTTCAACGTAAGCCGCGACGTGGCTTTTGGCCGAAAGGAAGGCAAACTGGCGGCCTGGCAGGCCTGCTCCCCGGAAACGGCGAAGGGCTTTTCCGGCGCAGGCTATTTTTTCGGCCTCGAACTGTACCGGGAGTTGGGCATCCCCATCGGCCTGGTCAACTCCTCCTACGGCGGTTCCCAGGCGGAGGCCTGGACGCCGGTGGAGTACCTGGCAGCTTCCGATGAGCTGAAACCCTGCATAGAGCGGGAGAAGATCTGGGCCGAGGAGCGCCCCGGGGTAAAGGCTGCCTTTGAAAAAGAAATAGAGGAATGGAAGGCAGCAGCGGAAAAGGCGGAAGCGGAAGGCAAAAGCCCGCCAAGGCAACCCCGGGTGCCGGATGCCCTCCGGGATTACCGCATTGCTGCCTCCATTTACGACAACATGATCGCTCCGCTCATCCCCTTTGCCCTTCGGGGCGCTTTGT
>JAGFJD010000516.1 GCA_024102975.1 Phaeodactylibacter sp.
TTCCTGTCCACTTCCAGCGTCTCTACTCGGTAGTCTTCCGCGAACCTGTCCGCATTGATCCCGTCTTTAAAAAGCTCCATGGTATAGAGCCCTTCGCCCAGGAAGGAGAGGCTCAGTTCCAGCTCCCGCGGTTCCCAGTTTGTCATGGCGCCCAGGTACCACTTGTCGCCCTTCCTGCGGGCCAGGGCGATGTAGTTGCCCACCGACCCGTGTAGCGCCACCGTTTCGTCCCAGGTAGTGGGGATCTTGACGATGAAATCTACGGTTTCCTGCTCTTCGTAGTATCTCGACGGCGATTCGCAAAGCATTTGCAGCGGCGCCTCATAAACCACATACATGGCCACCTGATGAGCGCGGGTGCCGAGGCTCATCGGGCGCTCGAAGCGGATGGCAAAGTTGGCCTCCTGTGCATTGGACATGGCGCCGGGGGTATAGTCCATCGGCCCTGCCGCCATCCGGATGAAGGGCAGGGTGACATTGTGGGGAGGGGTGATGTCCTTGCTCCATTTGTTGTTCTCGGCTCCTTTTACCCCTTCGAAGTTGACCACATTCGGATACACCCTTCTCAATCCGCAGGGTTTGAAGGCGCCGTGGAAATCAACCAGCAGTTCGAGCCGGGCGCATTCGCGGGCAATGCGCTCGTACGAGCTGACCATATACTGGTCGTTGCGCTGCATAAAATCCACCTTGATGCCTTTTGCCCCCCAGCTTTTGTAGGTTTCCAGTATCTCAACCAGGTTGGCGTCGAGCGGCTTCCACAGCGCCCACAGGATGATCCCCACTCCTTTTTCCGCTCCGTAGCGGATCAGCTCGTGCACGTCCATGTCCGGATTGAAACCAAGGATCTCGGTGGTCGATTTTGTCCAGCCTTCGTCGAGGATCACGTATTCTATCCCGTTGGCCGCGGCAAAATCGATGTAGTATTTGTAGGTGGCCGTATTGAGGCCCGACCTGAAGCCCACCCCGTAAATATTGTTGGCGTTGTACCAGTCCCAGGCCACCCTGCCCGGCCGGATCCATTCCGTATTGTCGATCGCCTGCGGCCTGGCTAGTTGAAAGGTGAGGTTGCTTTCCACGAACGTGCGGTCGTCATCGCTGATGATGAACACCCGCCAGGGATAGGCCCTTTCTCCGGATACTTCGGCGATATAATCCGCCTCCTTGGTGATGGTTTGGTTGCGGTCGGGCCCCTCCTTACTGTCTACCGCTTCCAGGACGAACTTCGGGAAGAGGGCGTCCACCGTCGTGTTACCGTTCCCCCGGATAAACATGCCCGGGTAATCGTGCAGGGCGGTTTCGGTAAACAACACTTTGGCATGGCCGGTGATAAAAAGCACGGGCAGGCTGCAGAATTCATCGGAGGATATTTTGGCCAGGGCCTTGTCCAGATAAAGGCGTTCGTTGTGGGAGTACATCGACTCCTCCTGAGGGAAAAGGGAGCGCGCGCCCTCGGGAAACGTCAGCGACATCTGTTCCGACATCACCTTCCGGCCGCTTTTGCCGTTATCCACAAACTGGTAGGCCACCCCGTCGTTGTAGGCCCGGAAGTTCAGCTGATATCCTTCTTCGAAGGTGAGCGCCAGTTGAACGAATTCATCCCGGATCTCCGCGTCCTTATGCGGCGCCGCCGGATAGATCATGGAAGAGAAGCTTTTTTGTTCATGCCCTTTGAGGCGGGGGCGCGCGCCGAAATCCGGCCCTGAGGAGAAGTCCATGCCCACTTCCGCTTTTTCGATTACCACCTTCCCGTCAAGGGATGCAGACCAGGAGACGCCCTCGTCCACGCGCACGGCGAGCTGGATGCGCCCGTCGGGGGAGGTGGTCTCAAAACGTTGGGCATGAGCTGGCTGGACGGCGAGGAAGCAGCAGCACCAGTAGAATATTTTCTTTGTCATTTGTTACTGAATTTTACCGATCGAGAAGATCGCGGTTTTCCAGCTTATTGTCCAACTCGATGACCAGATTTTTCCTCCTGTATTTAATGGCGCCTTTATTAGAAGGATGAGGGACAAGCCGCTTTCCTTTTGATGACAAAAATCATTTCTGGAATTAATTAATATCCATATCATGTTGTGCCTGTGATCGGGGAGTATATTGAAAGGGTTTTTAGAAGTTGTGTCCAATGCCTCCCAAATTGCAATACTTCGGTTTGCTCCTTTCCATCATTCCGTTCTGCCATCCGGCAGTGGTATCCGCCCAGCAGAGGCCGCCCTCTGATTGGGCCTTTCTGAATGATCCGGTATATGCGGTGACGACCCTGGATGGCCTGCCTTCCGATGCGCTGACCGCACTTGTTTTTGACCGTCAGGGATTTGCCTGGGTGGGAACCAATAACGGCCTGGCCCGATGGGATGGCCTGAAGGCTGTTGCCTATCAACATGGCCCTGAGGATACAGCTTCTATTTCCGGTAATTATATAAGGCCCAATGCGCTGAAATATGATCCTGAAGAAAACCGGCTGCTGATTGGGGCCGAAGGCGGGCTGAGTATTTTGAACCTGGAGACAAATCAATTTACAAACCACTATATCAACGAGCAGGACAAGAATTGCCTGCAAGGGATGGTTCTCTCGGTTTTTTTGGATTCAGAAAATGAGATATGGCTGGGCACATCCAAAGGCCTGGCAAAAAAAACGGATCGGGATGGGCATTTTCAGCATTTTCCGCTTCCCATTTCCCTGGCTGACACCCTGGATCTAAGCCTGGAAAGGCTGAACGCCATTTTTGACATCGTTCAGGATCCGGGAAACCCTCAAATTCTGTGGCTGGCAACGCTGGAGGGGCTCGTGAAATTCAACTCAGCCGAAGGCTCCTTTCGCCTGTTTCGCGCGACGGGTAAACAATACGTCAAGCGGATGAACGAAATGAACGAACTGGCGCTGCACAGCAACGGGAATCTTTATATCGGCACCTGGAATTACGACCTCTCCGTCTTCAACACGGCTACGGAGCAATTCATAACCCACCTGGGGCCCGGTGCGGCCAACGCCGCCCAGCGCTATGAGGAAGCGCTGATCCCTTTTTTTGAAAAATCTGAAAAGGAACTATGGGTAGGCTCGATCGCCGGTTTGGGCATTCTGAATACGGAGGTGAATGAAGTCGAATTCATTAAAACTTTTAGAAATCCAGCTGGGGTACGTTATTATCCGCATTTTTTGGCCATTCACCAAAATGATCATTGGTGGGTTGGTTCGGATTACGGCCTGCAGTATTTCAGTGAGCGAAAACCGCTCATACAGAATTATTTTTTCCCGCCGCGGGACGAATCCCATATGTATCTGACAAACAGCTTCTTTGAAAGCCAGGCGAAGGACAGGCTTTACATTGGATACAATGGTGGGGAAGGGCTTCATTATTTTGACCTGGCCACAAAGCGTTTTCATGTACTCCCGTATCCCACCCGGGCCGTCAGAGAGAAAACCATCCTCAAGATCCTGCCGGGGCAGGAAGAAGGGACTTTATATTTTTTAACCAGAGACGAGTTATATCTTCTTAAGGAGCAACGCAATCGTATTACCCGCCTGAACCTACCCGATAACCCCCTCATTGAAAATACCGATATGCTCCCCCAGGGGAAGGAGTATCTTTGGATCTCCGGAAATTATAACGGCGTTCGCCGTTACCATTTGCCGTCAGGCCGTTTTACAGACTTTATCAATTGGAAAGATTATTTCCAAAAACGGGATAACGACCGGCCGAATGTACTGATGATTGAAAAAGACGGTGCTGGACGGGTGTATTTTTCAAGATATGGAAAGTCATACGGGTATTTTGTGCCGGGAACTTCGGAGCTGCATTATTTTGACCGGGCGGGCCGACAGTTCAGAATATCGTCTTTCTATTTTTCAAATGATACGCTTTGGGCTGGCGTCGAAGGAGCTGGGCTGGGTTTTTTCGACCCGCACAACCCTCAAAAGGGATTGGCCCTGAAGTACAATGCGGAAAATGGGTTGATATCAAATTTTATTCAGGATATTGAGCGGGACCGGCATGGGCGGTTTTGGCTGCTGACCGGCGCCGGGCTGGAGTGTATAGCGCCCCACATGAAGACGTCTATCCATGTGGATGAATATTATGGATTGAAACAGATGGACCTCCTGGCGAATCGCATAGCTTATTTGCCCGGCAAGCTGTTTCAATTAGCCGATGGGCGATTGATCGTGGGGTACCGGAGGGGGATCGGCATGTTCCACCCGGATAGTTTAGCGCTCGAGACGGCGCCTATAACGCCCTACCTTAGCAGGGTTAAGGTCTTTGATCAGGAACTGCCCCTGGATTCCGCCACTCGGGCAAATAAGTCCATTAAGCTTGCTCACCATCAGAATTATATCACTTTCGATTACTCCGCATTGAGCCTTTACCGGGGAAAATATGCCCGGTTGCTGCACAAACTGGAAGGTATAGACCTGCACTGGGTAGAATCGAAGGAACACTCCGCCTCCTATTCCAAAGTGCCCCCGGGGGAATATCGCTTTATAGTAAAGCTGGATCAAAGTTCCGGCCATCGTGGCAGTTCGGAGCTGATCTACACCATTCGCATCTCCCCTCCGTGGTGGAACAACCCCTATGCCTGGAGCGCCTATATCATTTTGGCTTTTGGGGCCGGATGGAGTTGGTATCGCTTTCAGGTGCGCAGAAAACTGATCATTAAAGACGCCGAAAAAGCAAAAGAACTGGAACAGTTTAAAAGCAGGTTGTACGCGAATATCACGCACGAATTCAGGACCCCGCTCACCATCATTTTGGGCATGGCGGACCAAATCAAAGAAGACCCCGGGAAATGGTTTGGCCAGGGGCTCAATATGATAAAACGAAATGGCCGAAAACTGTTAAACTTAACCAATCAAATGCTGGAACTGTCAAAACTGGAGGCCAGCTCCGTACCGGTCAATATGATGCGAGGCGATGTGGTCGTGTACCTGAAATACCTGGTTGAGTCCTTTCATTCGCTCGCCGGGATGAAAAACATCAGCCTGGCGTTTTCAGCCGTTCCCGAAAAAATAATGATGGATTTCGATCCGGACAAGATACAGGACATACTGGCCAACCTGCTTTCTAACGCCATCAAATTCACTCCGGAAGGCGGTTCCATACGGGTATCTGTTTCTGAAAAGCAGGTTCCCGGACAAGAATACCTGGTTTTTTCAGTCACTGATACCGGAGAAGGCATTTCGGCGGAAGACCAGGAAAAAGTATTTGACCGCTACTTCCAGGCGGAGCGCCCCCAGGGGCGCTCGCGCGAGGGCACGGGGCTTGGCCTGGCCCTGGCCAGCGAATTGGCCAAATTGCTGAAAGGAGAAATATTTGTTCAAAGTGTGCCTGGCTGCGGGTCCACCTTCACCGTCCAATTGCCCCTTCACAACGAAAAAGCGCCAGGGCATCCGGAAGCGGCTTTACCCGGCCCAATTGCCGGCCAGCGCGAGGAGTTGGCGCCAAACGATGAAAGCGAAGAAACCGAACAACTCACCCTGCTCATTGTAGATGACAACCAGGATGTCTTACAGTATCTTCAATCCTTGCTTTCCGACAGGTATCAAACCATCATGGCAAAGAATGGGCTGGAGGGTTTCCAAAAAGCAGCCCACCACATTCCCGACCTGATCATAAGCGACGTGATGATGCCCGTCATGGATGGTTTTGCTTTTTGTCAACAATTGAAAACCGACCTCCGGACCAGCCATATCCCGGTCGTCCTATTAACGGCCCGGGCGGATGCCGAATCGAAGGTGGCGGGGCTGGAAGCCGGCGCCGACGCCTATCTGGCTAAACCCTTTAACCAAAAGGAATTGTTTACCCGCATCAGCAAACTGATCGAGTTGCGCCAAGCGCTTCGGAGCAGGTATAGTGAAGGCGCCCTGCTCAACGAGCGGGACGCAGCTGGAAAAGGCGGCCGGTTTGAAAAAGAAGATGCTTTCCTCCGCGAAGTCCGCCAGTTGCTGGAAAGCCACCTGGACGATGAAGAATTCGGCATTGCCGAATTGTGCCGGTCTTTGGGGATGAGCCGCTCCCAGCTTTATCGAAAATTTAAGGCGATCACCAGTATAACGGTTGGCAGTTTTATTCAAAAACTGCGCCTGGCCAAAGCCAAAAAACTACTCCTTACCACCGACCTGAATGTGAGCGAAGTGGCTCTGGAAACCGGATTTAAAAACCTCTCCCATTTCAGCCGGGTGTTTTCGGAAACGTTTGGCGTAGCGCCCAGCAAGGCCAGACAGCAATAAACTTGGCAATCTTTTCCTTTTTTCCTCTCCGGGACGGACAGCAAAACATTTGCGACGGCCAGCAAAGCGCGATATCTCCTATATCGGCAATTTTATCATAGAAAAAGTTTAACGCGTAATGTGCATTGAGCGTGGAGGCAGGGCTTTGCCTTGGGGATACTCCGGCGTGAATTTTAAAAAAGTAAAAAGATGAAAAAGGTAACCCCATTTCTGATGTGCTTAACGGGCTTGCTTTTGCTGGCGCTGACTGTTTCCTTTGTCCCGGCAGATACAGGCTCAGAAGCCATCCGCTTCCCGGAAGCGGCTATCACGGCCTTACCTGGCCCGGCCCTGGCTTCAGCCGTTGTTCGGTCGTCCGGGCGCGGGTGTATTCCTCAAACCGGCACTTTCGACCTGGACCGCGGCGAATCGAACCCGGCGCTGAACGAGGCAGACTTGTTTTTTCAGGCCCGGACGCACGAAGAACGATATTTGCAGCCGAACCCCTGGGGTACTGCCCAGCTCGCCGTAATCGGGAATCTGAATTTTGAGGGCGTCGCCTTAACCACCCTTCAAGGCGCCAGCTATGGCCGTTCGGGTGTGAATGCCAGCCGGAACGCATTGAACCGGCTTCCTCCCGGAATCGTTCTCGCCGTGCGTACGAACCAGGGTCGACTGTCCAAGGTCCGGATCAACAGCAGCCAGGGCGATTTCATTGATTTTAATTGGGTGACGTTTGCCTTACCGGGAGAAGGGCCTTCTCCCATCCCACCCGCCGTTCAGCCCTGTGGCGCAGAACAGCGATGGATGTGCGGCACGGGGCAACTTCCCGGAGACGTCATCAAAAGTTTTCGAATACTGAACCGAAGTGCAAACGAACTGTCCGTTTTGGTTCAACACAGTTATAACCCCAACCACGGAACGGTTTATTTGGGTACTTTTTTACTGGATCAGGACGGCAACGCCCTCGCTCCGGGATTCTATCCCACCAAGGCTTCTCCCCACGGAGAAACCCAGGTGAGGGTTCCCACCGGGACAGGGCAGGCCTATTATTTACTCGTCGTGTTGTATGAGTCTTACAAAAGCGAAGCTTTCGTTTGCCGGCGGTTCACCTACAGAGCCTATTACTGACCGGGGCGGGGCTTATGGCGCGCCCGTTCCGGATACCGGGATGAACGCCGGCTACCCGTCTGATGGTGGACAATGTCCCGTCTTTTGCACCTTTACCCTTTACAAAGACAGCCCCAAAATATCCAGTAGTATGATAACCTTCAAAAACCAGTTGAAATGAAAAAAAGAGTCGTTTTTTTGATTGCATCCTGTTTCCTCCTGCTGCTGTTTGGGCCAAAGGAACTTACCGGGCAGGATGAGTGGCAAAAAATTTCCAAGCCGGCAGCCACTGCTGTTTTGGGATTAAACACGATTGAAAACTCTACCAAGATATTCAAGGTCGATCCTGTTTCCAAAGATATCTACCGCTATGGAGGGCTTCCGTTTCAGTGGACTAAAGTCGGCGGCCCGGGAAAAACTTTTGTGATAGCCGATCAGGGGCGCCTGTATGGGCTGGCGCCCGATGGGGCCAGTGTTTGGCGGTATGACGGTTATGCGGCCAAATGGACCCGGATCGGCGGCCCGGCCGGCCAATTGTACGGCGGCCCAGACGCCCTGTATGCCACCAATCCAAAAACCAAAGACGTCTACCGGTACCACGCAGTGGCCAATCGGTGGGACAAGGCCGGAGGCCCCGGCAAGATGTTTGCCGTAGGCAGCTCCGGCCATTTTTACGGATTGGCGCCCGATGGGGGCAGCGTTTGGCGCTATGACGGTTATGCAACCAAGTGGACCAAGATCGGCGGCCCGGCCGGCGAGATCCTTGCCGGAGGAGATAAGCTGTATGCCACCAACCCGAACAGCGGAGACATCTATCAGTACCTGGGCGCTCCCGGAAAGTGGAGAAGGGTTGGCGGCCCCGGGAAAAAGTTTGTCATCGACGATTATGGCCGGCTGTTTGCCTTGTCGCCCGATGGAACAGCGATCATGCGGTATGACGGCCTGGGCGGGCAGTGGCATAAGATCGGAGGCCCTGCTTCAGATATCTATGCGGGCGGCCGCACGCTCTGCGCCAAGGATGCAACCACGGGCGAACTGCTGCAATACAAGCCCGGCATCGGCCTGCTCATTCTGGCCCATGAAGATTTTTTGAAAGCGCTGGCGCCCCTGAAAAAACACAAGGAGGCCAACGGCATCAAAACCCATATCGAAAGCTGGCAAAGCTTTGCCGCGAAGTTTAACGGCAATGACCTGCCGGAACAAATAAAAAAAGGCATCGCCTCCTACAAAGAAACCTACGATGTCAGATGGGTTATGTTAGTCGGAGACAGTGATAAATTCCCCGTTCGATATATTTGTCGCGATGTGCCCCACCCCAAGGGATATCAACCCTGTGACCTGTATTATGCCGACCTGTTCAAGGCCGACGGTAGTTTCGAGAACTGGGATGGAAATAACAACGGGCTTTACGCACAGTTGGAAATTTCAGCAATTGATAACAACATCGATAAAGTAGACTGGCGCCCGGACGTCGCCTTAACGAGAGTGCCGGCTTCCACAGCCACGGAAGTGGACAATTACGTGGAAAAGGTGGTTCATTACGAAGCCCAAACCTTTGACGCGCCGTGGTTTAAAAAAGTACTCCTGGTAACTGGCGACTGGGGAAATGCCGATGAATTGAGCGACTATATCGCGAACAATCTGCTTACGGGATTCAGTGTGATCAAACATTACCATTCCACGGTTTGGCCCCTCTTTCCCATCGATAATAATGACATTGCCGGTTCTATGGATAAACGGGCTCAGCCTATGACCAACCACATCAACAATGGAGTTGGTTTTATCAATTATATCGGCCACGGCTCCTGGAATGACTTTGCCGGGGTGTACGATAAGCGGCATTTAAACGGCCTGAATAATTTCGACAAATTGCCGGTCGTTTTTACTACGGGTTGCTCCACCGGAGAATTTGCGCCTTCGCCTCCCTGGCAGGACTTCTACGACGACCAGGGAAAGTTTCATGCGAAGCACGCGCCGGGGCCTGATGAGATTGTACCGAAGCCGGCGCCGATCCAACCCGGGCAGGGCGCCAGCCACAACTGCGACCTGGAAGCCCGGCCGGAAGATTGGCTGGTGTACCGCAAGGCCGGCGCTATCGCCTACATCGGGAGCGCCGGAACGGCCAATCCCGGCGGGTTTACAGATAAATTGAACCGGGATTTCTACAACGCTTTTCAAAATGGGGACAGGACATTGGGAGACATCTGGATGGCTACCCTCACCCAATACATCGACAATTACGGTTACTTCGACCAAAACGGCAATACCATTGGCAAAGACGACTGGCACCGGAATGCCGTGTGGAACGCACTGGTCCGGTTTCATTGCTTTGGCGACCCTTCCCTTCAGGTGGGCGGGATCCCGCAATTGCCCAGGTAGGCCGCTGAGCAGAAGGTAGCCCCCGGCCCTGCCCCGAATACGAGTAGGTGTCATCTCGTTCCAGGGCTGGTTACCAGATGACACCTTTCGCCTTCAAACGCCATTGCAATAAGCTATGGTTCGGTGAACAGGCGAAAGATGTCACCTGGAGCACCGCTAAACACATACGAATACGAAGTGTCGGGGCAGGGCCGGGGTATGGGCAGGCTATTCATTGGCCGTGCAGCAGTAAAAAGTAGCTCTGAGACAGCTGCGCAAAAAGTTTCATTCAGTCTTTTTTGAACTAAAACTTTTTCCCAAATTCGTAAAAATTGCGAAAAACTGGATACTTTCCCTTTTGGATTATGAAGCTACAACACATTGATTTTTTTCCGGATTCCTTTTTCGTAGGCGCCCTGTTCCCTTTTGTGGAGGACGGGAAGTTGTTCCTGCTTGCCGTTCAGTACCTGGACAAGTACAAAAAAGGGGAGGCCAATACCAAGTTGCCGGGAGGGTCCGGCGACAGAAGGCTGGCTTCCGAAACCAAGTACTTTGCCCGCCTGGAGGAAGTCCTGGAGGCCTTGTCGTTTGATCGCCGGGCCGTATTGCTGATCCTCAACCAGGAGTATAGCCGCCGGGCCCAGTTTGAGGACCATCCGCTCGGCGGCCACATCATCTGGCTCCTTCAAACCCTGGTGCTGAAATGCCTGGAAGCCACGGGCTATTATCCGGCCAGCCTGGACCCCTCGGTGGTGGATGTTGTCAAACGTTCCGATGACCATTACCAGTACTTCCTGGAAATCAAGGAATGGTGGGATCAGCACGGAGGCCAGGTACAGATCCCCCAGCCCGATGAGGAGTTTGTGCCCCTGGACAAAGATGTCGTAGTTCCTCGCCAGAAAATGCCGCTGCTGGAATTTGAAGAGATCCTGATCGAGTCGCACTGCCGCCCGGTCGAATTTTATCTGGAACGCCTGAAGGAAAGCGCCCGCCAGGCCCGTGAGGGAGCAGAAGACGAGGAGGCTTAAGTAGTATTATCAGGCCGCTCTTTTTATGGCTTTCCGGAAAATATGGGCCGGATAGTATGTTTGGCGACATCAGGGCCAGGCGGCCCGAAACCGATATCGAAACCCGGGCAGCTTGGGTCCGGGTTTCGAAAAAGGCCAATTACGAATATTGGAAGAGGCTTTGTAATTCTCATCACCAAAACTGGTGTTAGCATGCCTTATCTTTGAAAAAAATTCAAAGCATCATGCCAACCGAAAAAATGACCTCAGAAACATTCAGGAACAAAGTTTTTGATTATACCACCGAAAGGGAATGGAACTTCAAAGGCGAAGTTCCCGCCATCATTGACTTTTATGCCGACTGGTGCGGCCCCTGCAAAATGGTCGCCCCCATTCTGGAGGAATTGTCCAATGAATATAAGGATAAGCTCATCATCTATAAAGTGGATACGGAGCAGGAGCGGGAGCTATCCTCGATTTTTGGTATCCGCAGCATCCCATCCATCTTGTTCATCCCCATGGAAGGACAACCCATGATGCAGGCCGGCGCGCTTCCCAAAAGCGTTTTGAAGAACATCATTGAAGGAGAGTTGGTCAAGAACTAGATCAAGTCGGAAATCAGAAATGGGAAGTCGGAAGTGGGAAGTCTGCCCCCATTATTAGGAGTTTATGGCTTCTGATCATCAATTTCCTGTGTCTGGCTCTAACAAAGAGTAACCTGCTGAAGAACAGGCAAATCACAGATCAAGTGGCTACCCGTCTAAGGTTGGACACTATTGCAGATCGCCAAAAGCCATTCCGATTTCCGCGTTCCGACTTCCGACTTTGTCCAGCGGTAGAATGGTAGCCCCCCTCCCTATTCCTCCCGATACACCGTCGCCGGCCGGAACCCTTCCTTCAGCATCCTTTCGGCCGTCACCGAGCCGAAGAGCTGGATGAGGAAAGCCACCAGCCCCGTCCAGCCGGTCTGATGGCTGGCGCCGAGGCCTGCGCCGTTGTCGCCGTTGAAGTACTCATAGAAGAGGAGGTGCTCCCGCCAGTGCGGGTCGCGGTTGAATTTTTCCTGGCCGCCGTTGACCGGGCGCTTGCCGGCCGCATCGCGGCGGAACAGGCGGATCAGGCGGGTGGCGATCTCCTGGCTGACCTCGTAGAGGTTCATCATCCGGCCGGAGCCCGTCGGGCACTCCACCTGAAAGTCGTTGCCGTAGTAGGTATAGAACTGAAGCAGCGCCCGCAGCAGCAGCGTATTGACCGGAAACCAGACGGGCCCCCGCCAGTTGGAGTTGCCGCCGAACATCGGGGAGTCCGATTCGGCGGGCAGGTATTCCACCACGTACTTTTCACCATCCATTAAAAACTCATACGGTTCTTCGGCATAGTGGCGCGAGAGGGCGCGAATGCCGAAGGGGCTCAGAAATTCGCCTTCGTCGAGCAACCGGTGCAGCACCCGGCGCAGCTTCTCTTCATCGAGGATGGAAAACATCATCCGCCCGTTGGCGCTCACCCGCCGCGGGTCGTGGATGCGCTGGAGCAGCTCGGGGTGTTTTTCAAAACGGAACACTGCCCGCTTGACGAGTTGCGGAAAGCGCTGGATGACGCTGCTGTCCAGCACAGTGGTCGCACAAAGCGGCAACAGGCCCACCATCGACCGCACTTTGAGCCGGAGGGGGTCGCCGTTCGGTGGCCGAAGCAGGTCGTAGAAAAAGCCGTCTTCCTCGTCCCAGAGGTTTTCCTTGTGCTCCCCCATGCGGTCCATGGCGGAAGCGATATAGAGGAAATGTTCGAAGAACTTCAGGGCCATATCTTCGTAAACGGGGTCGTAGAGGGCCAGCTCCAGGGCCATTTCGAACATATTCTGGCAATACAGGGCCATCCAGGCGGTGCCGTCGGCCTGCTCGAGCTTGGCACCGCCGGGCAGCGTTTCGCTGCGGTCGAACACCCCGATGTTGTCCAGCCCGAGAAAGCCCCCCTCGAATACATTGCGGTCCTTCGGGTCTTTGCGGTTGACCCACCAGGTGAAGTTGAGCGTGAGCTTCTGGAAGGCGTTCTTCAGCCAGGGGAGGTCACCGCTTCCCCGGCGCTGCTTTTCGATGCTGTAAACGAAAAACGTCGCCCAGGCGTGGACCGGCGGGTTGACGTCGTCAAAATTCCACTCGTAGGCCGGCAGCTGGCCGTTGGGGTGCAGGTAGGTCTCCCGGAGCATCAGGCTGAGCTGCTCTTTGGCGAAATCGAGGTCCACCATGGCCAGGTTGATCGTCTGAAAGGCCAGGTCCCAGGCGGCATACCAGGGATATTCCCACTTGTCGGGCATCGAGATGATATCGGCGTTGAGCATGTGGACCCATCGTTCGTTGCGCACCTTTTTCGGCTTGCGCATATTCAGCGGGTTGGCGCCGTGTTCTTCCAGCCATTGGTCGAGGTCGTAGTAATAGTACTGTTTGGTCCACAGCATGCCTGCCAGCGCCTGCCGCATGATCATTCTATCTTCGGCATCGAGCTGATCCGGAGTGATGGCCTGATAAAAAGCATCGGCCTCCCGCTGGCGGTCCTGAAAAACCGCTTTGAACCCCTTGCCCAGCGGATCGCCCTTGTCCGGCAGGAAAGCCTTGCCCAGGGCCTGCGGAGCAATATTGCAGAAACGCAGGTGGATCACTTCGGTACTTCCGACGCCGACCTTCAGCGCGAAATGAGCCGCCGCTTTGGTCCCCCGTTGTCGTGGATTGACGCTTTCTTTTTTCCCCCCGACGATATAATCGTTGATCCCGTCTTTCGTATAGTCGGACAGATTAGGTTCGTTAAACAAGCGCCGCTTATTGGTCTCATTTTCCGTAAACAACAGGGCCGCCGCCTCATTGGTGTACAGGTAATAGGGTTCCAGCTCCGGGTGGCGCACCTCGATCGCGTGGCCACCCTTCCAGCCGGCGGCGCGCAACTGCGGGATAGGGGCTTCTTCCGCCCACCGCCAGGTATTGCGGTACCAGAGCGTCGGCAGCACGTGCAGGGCCGCCGCCTTCGGCCCCCGGTTGGTCACGGAAATGCGCATTCCGATGTCGTCGGGGCCGGCCTTGGCATACTCGACTACGACGTCGAAATAGCGGCCGTCGTCGAAAATGCCCGTATCGAGCAGCTCGAACTCCGGCTCTTGCCGGCTGCGCTGCTGGTTGGCCGACAACAACTCATCGTAGGGAAAAGGCTGTTGCGGATATTTGTACAAATACTTCATGTAGGAGTGCGTCGGCGTATTGTCGAGGTAGAAATAATACTCCTTGACGTCTTCGCCGTGGTTGCCTTCCGGATTGGTCAACCCAAAGAGGCGCTCCTTGAGGAAGGGGTCGCGCCCGTTCCAGAGGGCCAGGGCCAGGCACAGGCGCTGCTGGTTGTCGCAGATGCCCGCCAGCCCGTCTTCCCCCCAGCGGTAGGCGCGCGAGCGGGCCTGCTCGTGGGTAAAGTATTTCCAGGCGGCCTGGTTGTCGCTGTAATCTTCCCGGACGGTGCCCCACTGCCGCTCGCTGAGATAAGGCCCCCAGCGCAGCCAGGGAATCTGCCGCTGGTAAGCTTCCTGAATGCGTACTTGTTCGATGTTGCGTTTCATGGGGCGAAGGTAAGGAATAATCGCAGCTTCAGAGCATGTTTGGAGGCCCTCCGGGCTGCCGCGGCTGTGCGGGAGCCATTGGGGGAAGCAGATTTACAGGGCCAGCTCCGCGATGGCGGCGGGGCGGGCAAATGCCCTGGCTCCGTTGGAACGCAAGATGGCCGCCGGCAATTCCAGGCAGGGCCAGGCACTGCGGCAGGAAACCGGCGTACTCCTGACCGGCGAAGAGCGGGCCAAAGGCGTATCGAATGGAGGGCTACCCTAGCTCCGACAGGATGAATTGATCATACAGTTTATTTATTGATCCGGGTTCGCCAACAATTGTGAGGACATCGTTTTCAAGAAGCACCGTGTTTCCTTTTGGCGCAAAAGAAGCATTTTCCCTGTCAATAAACACAACCAGTACATCCTGTGGCAGTTTCACTTCCATTAGTTTTTTATTGATGAGCGTACCGGACGGTTCATTTTTCTTCAATGGAAAAGATATATACCGCTTGTCGTGCAAAAGATACTCGATAATCTTCCTTTCTGTCTTTGAAGAAAAAATGTCTTTGATAAAGTGGTCGCGTTCTGCGATGTTTATGATGCTGGACAGCATGCGGAGCTGTTGTTTTGGGTGGTTCTCATCGTTTACAAGGAAAAAGAATATCTTTATTTTCTCCCTGCTGAATGCGCCATGTTTTTCAACTGGTTTATCGATGCCTGCTTCACACAGCACGATATGAAGCACCGGATGGATTATATCCGGTATTTTTGCATAAAGAAGGGAAACTTCAGGAATGACCAGAGCAGGATCTATCGGAGTCGTTTTCAGGAATTCTTCATTCAAGTCATTGCCGTCAACATTCAATTCCAGGGCAATAGAGTTGGCTACATCCTGCACCAAATCTTCAAATGCCGCGTTATCGATAAAATGTGTTTTGGAGCGGACAACTGTCTGGTTGAACGAGTCGTCCTGGCGCAGGCCTTTCTCCCGCAGGATCATCATAAACTCATTTTCCAGTTCATCGTGCTGATGTTTGCCCAGCAAAGCAAACCAGTGGTAGATCGCTCCTTCTCTTTTCACTTTTGAACGAACGAAAAACACATACCACAAGTATGAAAGAAAAATGATAATCAAGGTAAATGCCAGCGCGCCCCACCCCATGTAAAATATCAGAGCCAGCGAAGAAAGAATGCCGAATATTTGCATCCATGGATAAAGAGGGGAGTGATAGCCGGGGTCGTAAGAAGCTATTTTGCTGTTTCGAAAAACGATGACGGAAAAGTTTATGGCCATGAATATGAACAATTGAAACGTACTTGCGAGTTTAACAATGCCCTCTTCGGTAAGGACGACGATAAAACATACGATTAATCCTGCCGTAAGGAGGATTGCCGGGACAGGCGTTCCCCAGCGGCTGATGATGCTGAATTTTTCCGAAAACAATTTGTCCCTGCCCATGGCTAACGGATAGCGCGAAGTGGCAAGCATGCCTGCGTTTCCGGTGGAAGCAAAGGCGAATAAAGCAGCTATGACGATGATATACAACCCCGTTTTTGGAGGCAACCAAACGAACAATTGCTCCACTGCGGTAGCTGCGGGCGAAAGATCTTCAACAAGCGCTTCATTGCCGATTACGGTTACCATGACAAAAACGCCCAGCACATAAATCAATCCGGTAACCAATAGCGACAACGCCATGCCCAGGGGGATATTCCGTTCCGGGTTTTTGATTTCTTCGGCAACGCTCGCTATTTGCGTCAGCCCCAGATAAGAAATAAAAACAAACCCGGTTGTGAAGAGAAGGCCGCTGATCCCCCCGGTAAAAAAGGGATCGTAACCGCCCTTGTCGAACCTTACGGAAGGGTGGGTTCCCGAAAAAATATTCCAAAAGCCATCGGCGATAAATGCCCCTAACACTATCAGTAACCCAACCACGAATACTTTTTGAATGCCTGAAGATTTTCGCGCTCCGAATATGTTCAGGACAGCAAAAATTACGGCAAAAATTACGGCTGTTTTTTTTATTGAAATGTCCCAGAATATGGAAGCATAGGCACCAATGCCAACAAGCGCAAATGCTGTTTTCAACAGAAGGGCGATATATGTTCCGATTCCGCCAATAGTTCCCATCATCGGCCCCAGGCTCCGGTCAAGAAAGAAGTAAGCTCCGCCGGAGCGCGGCAGGGCAGTAGATATTTCGGCAACGCTGAACATGGCAGGCATTATCAAAAGCCCGGCAAGAAAATAAGCCAGAATTACCGATGGCCCGGTATGCTGAGCAGCCAGCCCCGGCAACAGGAAAAAGCCCGAACTAAACATAGCCCCGGTGCTTACCGCGAAAACATCGAACAACCCTAATTCTTTTTTTAGTTTCATGGCTCGCTTTTTTATGGCCTCCAAACAAGCACTAAACTTCAGGCAACACCAATAGCGGAACCTGATTGCTGAAAACCTGGGCCCTTATGATGCTTTTCTTGAAGGCGCTTTCAAAAAAGCCCTTCTTCCTTCTTATCATGCACAATAAATCGCAGCCTTCCCCTTTAATAAACTCATTGATGGTTTCATTGATGCTTTTCGACATGGGCGCCTCGCGATAAGTTGTTTCGACGCCTTCAAGGCATAAATCCATTTTCCGATAAGTATTTCCATCTGATCCTGTATTGACCCGGAGCAGGGTCGCCTTGGCCCCGAACTTGGATGCCAGCTTTTGGAGCGGTGAGAAAACAGTGGGAGAAACCTCGTTGTGGCCCATTGCTATGACAATGTGTTGAAGAGGATGAAAAGAATATCCGGGCGGAACAACCAAAACGGGGACTTGCGCCAGCTCCAATGCGGTTGCCGCAACGCTTCCGAATATGACTTTCTTTAGCCCTGTAGCCCCTTTGCTGCCCATTATGATCAGGTCGATCCCGTGCTGTTTTACTTCTCTTTTGAACAGGGAAAAAATATTGCCTTGCCTGGCAATGGCCGTAACCGAGAGCCCGTTTTGCGCTATTTTTTCCTGAAACCTCAGTTTCGTCCGGTTTATCCTGCGTTCTGCTTCCCTGGCAAAAGGCTGTTCGTCTTCGGGGAAATTCAAGTCATAATTAAATCGGTCAAAAGAATAAACATGGCACAAATACAGCTCGCTTTTGAACTCAGCTGCTACTTCAATGGCATATCGCGCTGCATTGTCCGCGATGGGAGAAAAATCGGTGGGAACAAGAATTTTTTTCATCGTCGTATGTCGGTTTGATCGTTCAAAACAGCATAAACCATCCTGGCAAATCTTGTTTTCTCAAAGAAAACATCAGATTCTTTAGGAAAACTTAAGATGCCAAACCGCTCCGGAAACTGCGCTGAGGGCCCGCAACTGGACAAAGCAGCTTTTTGTCTTTAAATTTGCTAAAGAATTTTCTGTTAGCTTTATTCCACCCACTACCCCAAAAAGAAACAGATCCGGCTTGTTATGAAAATACTGGTTATTGAAGACAATGTTGAACTGTTGCACGACATCAGGAACTATATGGAACAGGAAGGGCACGTCTGCGAAATTGCCCCGGATTACCATACCGCTTACATGAAAGTGGGGATTTTCCCTTATGACATTCTGATCGTCGACCTCATGCTGCCGGACGGCAACGGGTTAGATATCATCAGGGCAACCAAAAAGGAGAATATTGATGTGGGCATCATCATCATTTCGGCAAAAAATGCTCTGGGAGACAAAGTAAGTGGTTTGGAAACAGGAGCGGACGACTATCTGACCAAGCCGTTTTACCTGCCGGAACTCAACGCCAGAGTCAATGCGCTCTACCGAAGGAAAGTTTATAAAGGCAGCAAAGAAATCATTTTTAACGAAATAAAGATCAGGCCAGAGAAGCACGAAGTTTATGTAAATGGACAACTCATGCTGCTCACCAAAAAAGAATTTGACATCCTCCATTTTTTTGTGACCAACAAGAACAGGTTGCTGACAAAAGAGGCCATCGCCGAGCACCTTTGGGGCGACCACATCGAATCGGCCGACTCCTTCAGGTTCATTTACACTCATTTGGCTAACTTGCGGAAGAAAATTGCCGCATTGGGAGGCAAGGACTATATAAAATCCATTTACAGCGTAGGATACAAATTCACCGGCCTGGAATGAAATTACTGACGAAGATCAATAAATACTACTTTATATTTCTCGTTTTTCTGGCGCCGGGGATGATTGTAGCGGATTATTACCTCGTGCAATATCTGGTGAACAGGGAGGTGAACGATATACTCGAAAATGAATGCGAGCGGATCAAATTTCACCTCAGTGAAGAAGGAGAACTTCCTGCCTCCAACTATTTACTTGGCGTAATGCCCGCAATCGGGTATATCCCCGCCCCGGAGCGGTTTGGCGATACTTTGATCTACGAAGCCTACGCCGATAAGCTCATCCCCTACCGGACGTACGAATGCACCGTACCCGCCGGCGCCGGAACGGTGAGGATCGCACTCTCGCATGTCCTTTGGGAAATGAATGAATTGATTGTATGGCTTTCTGCAATTACCTCTCTGTTGATACTGCTGCTGATAACGGCTTTGTTCTTTATCAATCAGGGCATATATAACCGGGCCTGGAAGCCTTTTTTCAGGAATTTATCAGAACTGAAGCATTACGATATCACTAAAAAAAATCCGGTGCGCCTCGAAACGTCCCGCATCAATGAATTCGAAGCGCTCAATGAGGTAGTTACGACTTTGATGAACCAGGTGGAAAAGGATTTTCAAAACCTCAAAGAGTTCAACGAAAATATTTCCCACGAAATGCAGACCCCCCTTGCCATTATCCGCAACAAAATGATCCTGCTTCTGGAAAGCCAGAACTTTAACGAAAAAGAACTTCAATGGGTACAGGCGGCTTATCAGGAAGCCAATAAACTGTCAAAAATCGGCAAGTCCCTGACCTTGATCTCCAGGATAGAAAACCAGGAGTTCACCCGCTTGGATAGCGTTGATGTCCGCGCTATGATCGATAATATTGTCAGCAACATGGAAGAAATAATCCATTTCAAAAAGCTCGAAATAACGGCCAAACTAAGCCCGGTTAAGATAAAATGCGACCCCGTCCTGGCGAATGTCCTTTTTTCCAACCTTATTAAAAACGCCATCCAGCACAATCGGGAGGGGGGATACATACAAATGGTGCTGAGTGAAGAAAAATTCGAAATCGAAAATACCGGAGAGGTGCTGGAAATAGAACCGGTACAGTTATTAAACCGCTTCCAGAAGGGCAACCCGGCGACAGACTCGCCGGGCCTGGGCCTGGCCATTAACCAAAAAATCTGCGAGGCCTATGGGTTTCGGCTTGATTATGGCCATCATGAAGGCAAACACAAAATATCTTTGTCCTTTTGAATGATCGGTTTAGAAAATCAACACTTCATGCCGCTTCGTGGCGCGATCATCCTGATCGCCTGCCGCATCCACCTCCAGCAGCTTGCCCTGCCTGGCCACTTTGGCCTCTTCCGGCGCCTGGTATGCCGGCCGCAGCCAGCGCACCAGCCCCGCCGCTTCTTCTGCCGCCCGTTTGGCGTTGAGCTGCACCAGGCGCTCCAGGATTTCGCCCTCCGACAGGCCGGCGGCCCAGCCATAGGCATCCGCCACGGCGGCGTCCAGCTCGTCGTGGAACTGCCGCAGGATGCCCACCAGGCCCCTGGATGCGGCGCTCTTTTTCATTGCCGGGTGTTTTTTACCTATTGGGTGGCCTCCAAACATGCTCTTACTCCCATTCCGGCTATGCCTTCATTGGCCTTGAGGGAAATTGTTTCTGAGGCATTGGTGCCAATGTTTGCCCTTTCAGCTACCTGTTCGGCGGAGAGCTTGCGCCGGAGCCGGGCCAGTTTGATATGCTCACCCAAAATAGAGAGTATCTTTTTTTCTTTAGGGCGTAAAACAGCTTTTCTGGAAGCCATTGTGGGTTATCGGCCAGCAAGGTGTCCTTGCCGGTTTTGAGCACATAATCCCAGCCGTGGGACAAATAAGCTTGTTGCAACTCATTGCCGTCAAATCCTGCGTCGCCCAGCAGGATAACCTGGCAAGGGCATTCTATAATGGCGCCCAGCAGCATGGCTACCTGGTTGACAATATCCAAATGCATTTGCTGAGGAAAATTCCCTTTAGGCGCTCGGCGTACTATCCAGCAGATGGGGATAGCCCGCCTGCGCCAGATGAGGCTCGCCATCGAGGCCATGCAGCCGTTACCGATGCTGGAGCCGTCAATGGCCAAAACCAGCTCTCCGCTATTGCTTACCGAACGCAGGGTAATGAAAAAATAAAAACCCGCCTGCGCTCTATCGAGCTTCGGCGGGCGAAGATTTTTTGCGGTCTTCGACCGCCGAAGCCCGCCGAATTATGAGTTTGAATCATTTCCTTTCAAAAGGAGCAGATACAAAATAAAAAGCCCGCCTTCGCTCATGCGAGCTTCGGCGGGCGAAGGCGGTCCGGACGGGACTCAGAAAGGTGAGGCGTAAACCCTTGGTAGCCTTTGGTTTGTGTGGGTGGGTTGGGCTTTTGGAAAATATTTTGGAAAAAGTAAGCAAGGCCTGGGGTTGTGCAAAAAGGTCGAATTTAGACAGGATTAACAGGATTTGCCAGATGTAGTGGCTTGCGCCACAAGAGCATACATATCCTGAAAATCTTGTTAATACTGTCTGTATGCACTTATTGCACAACCCCCTGTCCAACCTTTCTTCCTGCTGCATTCTGAGCACTCGGCAATTGTATAGTGTTGTAAAAAGGCAAAAAGGAACTATTTCTGGCCAAAGCTCATTACTTTTGTATCAATCGGGCGTGAAAAGATAAAAATGTAACTCATGAAACTTGTATTGGAACTTAAGGATCTTTCTGACCTTGAAATATTGTTGCCACTTTTAAAGCGACTTGGCATAACTATCATTCAAACATCTGAAACGATAACCTCCGAACAACATCAAAAACCGCCTCTTTCAAAACACATAGGAGTTCTTCCATCAATTGACGTCTCTGCATTCGAAACATATCTCAACAAAACTCGCGATGAATGGGAGCGGCCTATCTCTTAGACTCGAATGTTATCATTTATCTGATCAATGGGACGTTAAACCCGAAAAATTCCAAGGTTATTCTTGAGGCAGCCAAGCAGCCTGCTCATGTATCTGTTATTTCCAAAATAGAAATTCTCGGTTGGAACCCGCCTACTCAAAAAGAGGCAGATGAATGCCAGAGCTTTATGTATGACGCTGTTGTTTTAGGCCTGTCAGATGCTGTTGTTGAAAAAACCATCGAGATCCGTAGAGCCGTCCGGATTAAACTCCCGGACGCTATCATCGCTGCCACTGCTCTTGTACATGACTTAACCCTTCTTACCAGAAATGTTTCCGATTTTTCAAATGTGGCGGGACTAAATGTGATCGATCCGTTTTCTTCCCCGCCAACTCCTTAAAACCTTGCGGAATTGTGATTGGCAAATAGTAAAGAGATGATGAACAGTCAACGAGAAAAACCGATGTTTGGTCCTGTCCAAATGAGCGGTGATGCCGATCCGGACACCTTGGTAGTTGCCATCTTTGACGATATCCTCCGTAGACAGGGAATCCATATCGAAAGTTACGCCATCTTCCGGATAGCTGATTTCGCAGATCTCCGTCATGGCCTGCCGGAGCGATTGGTGGGTTGAATTGATGTGCATCCCCAAGAAATCTATATCTTTTGTGGCCCGGCTGCGTTCTCCCTCTAGCGCATACAAAAAGGCAGCCCCTTTGAGGCAAAAATGCTGGTTGTGTTTTGACCGGGATAGGCGGAACAGGAACCGTTCCTGGAAATATCGGAGTAAGAGCAATTGATGGTTTCTTCCCTCCGCCCTGGCAATTTTCAATAACCGCCCCTTCACCGAGGCTACGATGTTTTTCTTTTCACTCATAGAAGAATGCTCAAATAAGTTTTCATTTGCTCCTCAACCCGCAGCAACCGGGCGAATCGAAGTAGCTTATCAATGTTACGCCCTCTTTCTTTGAGGTAATTTTTCAGGACTTCCTTTTCTACATCTTTGCCGACCTTGTTCCGGAATCTGATGGCATCACATACCGATTTTTCTTTATCATAAATCTTCACCATGGTGTTGCCGATCCTGGCCTCAGTGATGCCAACACTCCAGTATTTTTCACTCCAGTAATAAACCTTTATAGGGGGATAATCCGGCAAGGCAACCTTACGGGTTTTTTCAATGGCCATGTGATATTCAGGTGGGACAAAGTCTGAGAGCTGGTAATAATTCCAGGCCGAAAAAAGGCAGATAACTCCATCGGGTACGATATGGCTAACCTCTTCCAGTTCATCGTCAACGCTAACAGAGGCAAGCTTGTATAGCCCTCTCTTTATTTTCACTACCTTTCCTTCCTGGACAAGCATATCGAGATAATGGTGGTGCACGCCTGTTTCCAGAATATCCCCGGTGCGGGCATAGCCTTTGTTCTGATTGAAAATTTCGAGTATTTGAGCGTCTTTATCCATTTTGCAGAAAATGCTGCTAAATATAATAAAAGCAGTGTTTTTTGCAAAAAGGTTCAGTAAAATGTCTTACTTCTCAACCTTTGGTATGAAGCATCGGGCAATTCCCTATTTGGATCGGATTTTGAAAGATGAAGATTGGAGAGGAAGGAGGCTTGTGGCAGGGATGAGATCTTGTAAAAAATCCGTAAAAAAAGCTTCTACCCAAAAATATATTTAAACCTGATAATCAGCAAGTTGCGCAAAACAATTTATAATAAAAAACCTTGTAAGCAATTGACTTACAAGGCTTTGTGTTTTTCTGCGGTCCGGACGGGACTCGAACCCGCGACCCCCTGCGTGACAGGCAGGTATTCTAACCAACTGAACTACCGGACCTCGTCCGCCGAAGCTCGTTTGAGCGAAGGCGAACCTGCTGATTTGTCATCAGCGAGTGCAAATGTATAACCATTTCTAAAATGATGCAACACCTCACCGCAAAAAAATAAAAAAAGTTTTGCATCACAATGCTTATTGCTAATTTTGTAGTCCTGTTTGGAGAAACCCGGAGATGGAAGAGGCTTTTTTTCCCGCCTCCCAGGGCAGCATCTGGCAGTACAAACCCCAGGAACCGATATGCGGCGGGCTACAGGGCGGGCCGGTTATCGGTTATCAGGTTATTTGTTGTTTGGAGTTTTACGTATCCGGCCGTTGTTTCATCGCGCCAACAACCAATAACCAAATAACCAATGACCCGTTTCACCCCAAGTGTCCCCGCGAACCTTACTAGTGAAAATCCCGTTCTTCCTTCAGCCTGTGCCGGGGAAGGCCGGGCTAAAACCTCAAAGGTTATGGTTTTCCTGGATTTCGAACAACCCCTTGAAAGTCTGTACGAACAGCTGGAGAAGATCCAGCAGGTCGGCGAAGAAGGCGACGTGGATGTTACTGATACGGTCCGCGAACTGGAGGCCAAGATCAGGAACAAACGCAAGGAAATTTACGGTAGCCTCACCGGCTGGCAGAAGGTACAGCTTTCCCGCCATCCCGAACGCCCCTACACCCTTTACTACATCAAACAGATGTGCCGCAAGTTCACCGAGCTGCACGGCGACCGCTGCTATGCCGACGACAAGGCCATCGTCGGTGGGCTGGGCTCGCTCGACGGCCAGACGGTCGTCATCATGGGCCACCAGAAGGGCGTCAACACCAAAATGCGGCAGTACCGCAACTTCGGCATGGCCAACCCGGAGGGCTACCGCAAGGCCCTGCGCCTCATGAAGCTGGCCGAACGCTTCGGATACCCCGTCGTCACCCTGATCGACACCCCGGGCGCCTTCCCCGGCCTGGAAGCCGAAGAGCGCGGCCAGGCCGAAGCCATCGCCCGCAACCTCTTCGAAATGGCCCAGCTGCGCGTGCCTATCGTCTGCGTGGTCATCGGTGAAGGGGCCTCCGGCGGCGCCATCGGCATCGGCCTGGGCGACCGCGTGTACATGCTGGAAAACACCTGGTACTCAGTCATCTCCCCCGAATCCTGCTCCTCCATCCTCTGGCACAGCTGGGACTACAAGGAACAGGCGGCCGATGCCCTCAAGCTGACCGCCGACCACATGTTTGGGTTCGGCCTGATCGACGACATCATCAAGGAACCGCTCGGAGGCGCCCACGCTTCCCCCGAAGAGATGGCCAAACTGCTGAAACGGCAGATCAAAAAGGCCATCGCCGAAATCCAGGAACTGCCCGTCGACGAAATGATCGAAGCTCGTATCAATAAATATGCTAATATGGGCGTTTATGACGTAGAAGCCGTGGAGGAGAACGAAGGGCAGTGAGGAGTGGCAGGAACTTTGTCCCGCACAGTTATTTGATAACCCGGAGCCAGATGCTGTTATTGGTTATTTCCGGTGCAGGTGCCTGAGGGAATAACCTCTCCGGCCTGACGCGTAAATAACAAATAACCCCAACAACCAATAATCCAAATCCCCTTCAAAAACCAAACACTAATCAAAACAACAACTATGGGCTTAATACAAGATATCCGCACCTGGGCCTACCGCCGGAGCCTGAAGCAACAGCTTCGCCACCGGCCGGAGCCCAGCGGTAAATCGCAAGTCAACCTCAGTAATGCCGCAACGGTCGGCATCCTTTTCGACGCCACCGAGCTCAGCGTCCGGGACATCGTCCTGGCCTATGCCGAAAAACTCCGCAAGCAGGGCAAGCGCATCAAGCTGATGGGCTACTTCGACGACCCCACCGACAGCGAAAACTACCCGTTCGATTACTACAACCGCAAACAGGTGGATTGGGCCTACCGCCCCACAGGAGAATTGGTGCGGTCTTTCATCAAACAGGACTTCGACCTGCTCATGAACATCAATACCGGCTCCCTGATCCATACCGAATACATCGCCGCCCTCTCCCGCGCCAAATTGCGGGTCGGCCCCTGCACCGAGCATACGTACTGCTACGACCTGATGATCGACCTCAGCCCCCGGGCAGGCCTGAAGCAATTCATCGAGCAGGCAGAGGCCCTGCTCGGCAAAACCAATATCCAACATGAGGCAGCCCCCGTTTAGCGGCGCCGGCGTCGCGCTGGTGACGCCTTTTAAAGAAGATAAAGCAATCGATTACCCCACCCTGGAAAAACTGATCGAATTCGTTATTGAGGGCGGGGTGGATTTTATCGTCTCCCTGGGCACCACCGGCGAAGCCATTACCCTCAGCTCCCAGGAATGCCGGGACGTACTGGACTTTACTATTAAAATCGTCAACGGCAGGCTGCCCGTCGTTGCCGGCCTGTTCGGCAGCAACTACACCGAAAAACTCGTCAACAGCTTAAAAGCCTACAACTTCGACGGCATCGACGCCATCATGTCGAGCAGCCCGGCCTACAGCAAGCCTTCCCAGGAGGGCATCTACCAGCACTACATGGCCGTGGCCGATGCTTCCCCCGTTCCCATCATCATCTACAACGTGCCCGGCCGGACGAGCTCCAACGTCTCCGCCGCCACCACCCTCCGCCTGGCCCACGCCAGCGATCAATTCATCGCCGTCAAGGAAGCCTCGGGCGACCTGGCCCAGGCCATGAAAATCCTCAAAGACAAACCCGCCCGCTTCCAGGTGTGGTCGGGCGACGACCCGCTCACCCTGCCCCTGATCGCCTGCGGCGCCACCGGCGTCATCTCCGTCATCGCCAATGCCTTCCCGGAGCAGTTCTCCGGCCTGGTCCACGCCGCTATGGACGGCGACTTCGGGGAAGCCCGCCGCCTCAACAACCTGCTGCTCGACATCCACCCCTGGCTCTACGCCGACGGCAACCCCTCCGGCATCAAGGCAGCCATGGAAATCCTGGGCCTATGCCGCCAGGAACTGCGCATCCCCCTCACGCCGGTGACGGAGGCGACGTACGAGCGGCTGAAGAAGGAGGTGGGGAAGGTAACTAGCCTGGTGGGCTGAGAAACTGCGTAAGGTTTTTGGCTTGAACTTTCTGATTCCTGGCTCGAGGTGTGTTCCCCGGAAACATCAAACATCGCACATCAAACATCGCACATCAAACATCCTACCCCAAGTTCTGCTGGTAGTCCCCAACTTTGGCAGTTCGGCGTTCGGCATTTCGCTGTTCCGGGATGCTTCCGAATACCGAATAGCGAACACCGAAAACCGGCTAATACCCCCCATTCTGCACCAGATTCGGGTTGGCGTCCACCTCCCGCTGCGGAATGGGCAGGCGCAGGCGCTCATCGTCATAGGGCAATCCCCGGGCCGGCTCTTTTCGCCGCATCAAGTCGTGGAGATAGTTCCCCTCGAAGGCCAGCTCCACCCGCCGCTCCAGGGTGATAGCATCGATGAGGGCGGCCCCGTCCGCGAAGTCATCAGCCTGGTAGAGCAGCAGTGCCGAGCCCGCAGGAACTTCCTGCCCGAGGCTGTCCACCACGCGCAGCGACCGCCCCCGCACCTGGTTGAGCAGGGCGATGCTTTCCTCGTTGACGCCTTCGGTGCGGGCCAGCGCTTCGGCGCGCATCAGCAGGAACTCCGCCAGGCGGGCGATGGGCGCATCGTCCTCATTTTCGGTCCAGCCGTTTTCGTATTTGTTGGTGCGGGCCGTGTCGTGGGAGATGAGAGGAGGGGCGTAGCGGAAGTCCGCTGTCGCATAACCTGCGCTCTGAAGCGCCGCCAGTTGGCCGGGCGTAACGACAGCTTCATAGCCGTTCTTCTTTAAATCTTCAGAAATGTAAGCCTCGTTAGGCCCGGATGGGTGATAAACAGAAGATAAGCCGCCTCCCCCCTCGATCTCATCGCTGGCCGAAGCGAGGATAGCCCAAATCTCTTCGGAGGAACCTTCACTGACAAAGAATTCTTCAGGTGTTGGCGTTTGCATATAGCGCCTGCTATCGATGATCTCGCCAGCCAGTGCGGTTGCCATTGCATAGTCCTCCTGCTGAAAGGCGATCCGCGCCAGATAGGCAATAGCGGCGTAGCGGTTGGCCCGGCCCCGTGCGCTGGTTCCGGGAAGCAATGCCCGGCCTTTTCCGATATCAGCTATAGCCTGAGCATACGTTTCAGCAATGGAACTCCGGGCCGGAAATTGCAGTTGCTCCGCCGTAAGCACCGGCGCCAGCATCAGCGGCAGCCCCAGCTCCTGGTATTTGCCCGAACCGAACGGCTGGCAGAACAGGCGCGCCAGTTCGAAATAAATGACGCCTCGCAGGAACCGGGCTTCCCCTTCGATCCGGGCGGCATCTTCGGCCGTCAGGCTGGCGTCCTGCGCTGCCACCGGGCCCAGGGCGGCAAGGATGGCGTTGAGGTGGTTGATGGTTTTGTAGCCCTGAGCCCAGAGGTTTTCCGCATAGAAATCGGTGGGGTCCATCTGCAGGGTGGCGACATTCAGAAAGGCGCCGCTTCGGTAGTCAACATTATTCGTCATCAGGTCGGCAAAGAGCACGGTGTTGCGCCCGAGCAGGCTGCCGTGCTGCACGCCGTCGTAGGCGCCCGTGAGGGCTGCTTCCAGGTCATTGGCGGTTTGGAATACTTCCTCTACCGATAGTTGATCCGACGGCTCGACGTTGGAGAGGAAGTTGCAGGAGGAGGCCAGGAGAGTGGTGAAGAGAAGCGAGAAGATGTTTTTCATCAAGAAGTAGGTTTGCGGGTAGTTGGAATTGATATATTTCGCGGTTCGCGGTTCGCGGTTCGCGGTTCGCGGTTCGCGGTTCGCGGTTCGCAGTTCGCGGTTCGCGGTTCGCAGTTCGCAGTTCGCAGTTCGCGGTTCGCGGTTTGTGGACGCAGGACCGAACACCGAACACCGAATACCGCAGGACGGCGGTTCGCAGTTCGCTGCCCCTAAAGCTCTAAAGTAACCCCAAAAGTATACGTCCGCGCCGCCGGCAAATTATACCGTATCGCCCCCAGTGCCGCCGACTCCGGCGCGTAGAACTCCGCGTCCGGGTCCAGCCCGGGGAAGCGGGTGAGCGTCAGCAGGTTCTGGGCGGCGGCGAAGAGGCGCAGTTGCTTGTTGCCCTTCCCGATCCCCCGGAAGGCATAGCCCAGGTTGAGGTGTTGCAGCCGCAGGTAATCGCCGTCCTTCAGGTAACGGGTAGATGGCTGGGCGCCGTTACTGACAAAAAGCCGGGCCTGAGGCACCTCGGTGTCGCGGTTGTCGGGCCTCCAGGCGTTCAGCTGGCTGCGGCGCTGGTTGTCTCCAAAGGCCATATTTTGCTCCATGGAGCTTTCCCAGTAGATTTGGTAGCCGGTTTTAAAATGGAAAAAAGCCGACAGGTCGAAATTTTTATAACGAAAAGTATGGGTGAAGCCGCCGGTGAAGGACGGCAGCGACTTACCCACAACCCTTCGGTTGGAAGAGGGGGCGTCGGTGACCCGGTTGCCTGCCAGGTCAAAAAAGAGGGCGTCTCCGTTATCCGGGTCCACCCCGGCGTATTCCACCAGGTAGAAAGAGCCTACGGACAGCCCCGGGCGAAAGAGCATGCGGCTGTTCAGAATGATGTCTTCCTGTATGCCATCGCCATCCTGATCCAGCAACTGCCGCACCTCATTTTTCAGGGTGGCACCGTTCACTTCCAGCGTCCAGCCGAAATTTCCCCGCAGGATATCGGCGGCCAGGTTGAACTCGAAGCCCTGGTTGCGCACGGCGCCCACGTTCCGGGTAAGGATACTGATGCCGTTTACCGCCGGCACGGGTTGTTGCAGCAGCAAATCTCTGGTGTCTTTGATGTAGTAGTCCAAAGAACCCCGCAGGCGGCCGTTCCACAGGCTGAAGTCCAGCCCCGCGTCCCACTGCAGGCTTTTTTCCCAACCCAGGGATTCATTTTCCAGCGACTCGATGATGTAGCCCGGCTGCCCTCCATAGGCCGCCTGAAAGTTGACCAGCGCCCGGTAAGGGTCGTTGCCGATCTCCGCGTTGCCCGCCAGCCCGATGCTGGACCTCAGCTTCAAAAGATCAAACAGCTCCCCCCCGAAGAAACCCTCTTCCGAGATGATCCACCCGGCGGACAGTGCGGGGAAGAAGCCATAGCGGTTGGCCTGCCCGAAGCGGGAAGAGCCGTCATACCGGGCGGAGACATCCAGCAGGTAGCGGCTGCGAAAGGCGTAATTCACCCTGGCCAGGTAGCCCAGGAAGGCCGCTTCTGTCCGGAAGCTCTCTGCCCAGGCCGGTATGGCGGCGGCGCTGAGAGAGGCCAGGCGGTCGTCAGCAAAACCAATTGCCCCGGCACCTTGCCCTTCGTAGCGGTCCTTTGTCAGATGAATGCCGGCGGTGGCGGCCAGGTGGTGTTTTCCGGCCCATTGCTGCTCCCAGGTGGCCAGGTTCGTCCAGTTGTAGTTGAATACCTGCCGGTTGGAGAAGAAGGCTTGCCCTGACGGCGCGCCGAACCAGGTAGCGGACCCAAAGCGGGTGGACTGCTCTACCTGATAGGACTCGGTGCCCAGTTCCGTCCTGAACCGGAGGCCAGCCAGCGGCGCCCAGCTCAGGTGTGCAGCCGCCAGCACCTGAGAGGTGACGCCCTCGATGTCCTGATCCTCCAGGACGACGCAGGGGTTGCCGGGAAAACCGAGGATGGGATCCCGGCGGCAATGGCCGTTGGCGTCCAGGGCATCCACGTCAGGGCGGAACCAGGCGGCAGCGCCCCAGGCGGAGCCTGCCCACTGGTTGCCTGTACGGTTGTCGATGGCGCGGGAGGGGCTGATGGAAATGCCGGCCCGCACCTTGTCGCCGATCCGCTGCTCGATATTGGCGCGGATGCTGTACCGCTGCAGGCGGGTGGTGCGCAGGTAGCCGTCCTCGCTGCGGAAGGAGCCGCCGATGTAGTAGCGGGTGTTGGCCGTACCTCCGGAAGTGCCGGCGGCAGCTTCCTGTACAAACCCTTCCTGTAGCAGCAGTTCCTGCCAGTCGGTGGAAGGCTGGGAAGCAGGGGGGGCTACAGGAGCCAGGCCGACATTGCGGGCGGCTTCATTCCTCAGTTCGGTAAATTCTCTGCCATTGAGCAGGTCGTGTTTCTTGCTGATCCCGGAAAAACCGGCGTAATAGCCGACGGTGGAGCGGGGGCGGCGGTTGTACTGCCCGCTTTTGGTAGCGATCAGGATCACCCCATTGGCGCCCCGGGCCCCGTAGATGGCGGTAGCGGCGGCGTCTTTCAGCACATTCACGGAGGCAATGTCATTCGGGTTGAGCCAGATTAGGGGGTTGGTGGACACGCCCAGGTAGTCGTCCGGGCGGGAGGCGAGGATCAGCCCGTCGACCACGAAGAGCGGCTGGTTGCCCGCGCTGATGGAGCCCACCCCCCGGATGCGGATGATGGCCTCTGCGTTGAGGCCCCCGGAGGCGTTCGTCATCACTACGCCGGGCAAACGGCCCTGCAGCGCCCGTTGGAAGGTGGGTACGGAAACATTCTCAAACGCTTCTTCGCTTACCGAAGATACAGCGCCGGTGAGGCGCTTCCGGCTCTGCTCGCCGAAGCCTATGACCATCACCTCTTCCAGCCCGGCAACCTGCTCCTCCAGGCGGATGGCGAGCCGGGTTTGGTTGCCGATCCTGGCTTCCTGCGTGGCGTAGCCAATGTGCCGGATTACCAGTACATTGAGCTTTCCCGGAAGGGTAAGGGAAAAGGCACCGGTGCTGTCCGTTGCCGTTCCAATGTCGGTTCCCTTGGCCAGCACAGTGGCGCCGGACAGTGGAGTGCCACGAATATCGGAGACGGAGCCGGCGATGTTTCGGGCCTGGGAAAAAAGGGTGGTAGATGAAACCAGTAACAGTACGGGTAAAAAAAGTAGCT
This sequence comes from Phaeodactylibacter sp., assembly GCA_024102975.1. Classification (GTDB taxonomy): domain Bacteria; phylum Bacteroidota; class Bacteroidia; order Chitinophagales; family Saprospiraceae; genus JACJXW01. The sequence goes on from JAGFJD010000516.1 coordinate 31,010, forward strand.
TTTGCATGCTTATTTGGGGGTTAGATGATTTTCATAGAAATCATTTTTAAATTTATAAAAAGTTTTTGAAGATTTTATATGCGGCACTGGCTCCACATCCACATCCTTCTACTCCACCTGTTGCTCCGCAAGTTGTGGCGAAGGCTGCTATTGCGCTCCGACAGCCCAGTCTCGGGCGCCAATTTTCTTCGGCTGCAGTAGCTTCATGCGAAGGCACGCCCATTGGCGCGCGAGTTTTCTAAACTTAACTTAATCTAAATGTTCGCGAGCGTCTTTGACGCGATGCGGTATAATCAGCCAGTCTCCGACTGGCGTGAGTCAACATATTTGACAGTTTCCGCAAGTCTGGAGACTTGCACGTTATTCCGCATCGAGACATAGTCTCTCGCGAACGAGGGTGTTGAGTGGGATTTCCACTCCGAAACGGAAAGCCTTTTTATGGATTTCGACCCGGAGAAGTTGCAGTCCATTATTGCTAACCTGTTATCGAATGCGCTGAAGTTTACGCCGGAGGAGGGGAATGTTAAGTTGGAAGCCGAAATTTTATCCAGCCTCGTACCTCAGCCGGGTAAAATTCCGCCTTCCAACTTGCTGAAGATCACGGTAAGCGATACGGGCATTGGCATTGCCGAAGAGCAGTTGCCGTATGTTTTTGACCGGTTTTATCACCCCCCCTAGATCCTGCCAGAAAGACAAAGTATCCACAACGAATACAGATGATTACCAGCAATACCTCAATGAAGCCGAACAGCGCCTGGAGGAAGCCGACGCCCTGGCCGAACAGGATGTTTATGTATACTGACGCACGGCAGGTTTTGTCGGCTACAAAACCCGCCGGGTCAGTATATACTGGCATCGCTGGTTTTGCTCCTGACAAAACCACGCGTTCGCCAGTATAAGTACATGGACCGAATGAATGAATGACTGTCATTCACCAATTCATTTATTCAGTCCATATGCTGAACTGGCAGCCCGATGTACGCCCCCCTTGGCTGTCAACCAGAACGGCAGCGTAGCCCCGGAACACCGCTCAGCTATATAACAATAAAACCATTCAACCATTTAACCATTCAACCAATCAACCCCATCCCCCTACTCCGGTTTCTTACCGGAAGTCCTGATGTTCACCAGTTTGCGCAGCAGGTCGAACCAGAAGGGAGCGCCCAGGGAGACCGCCAGGGCGGTCACGAT